>DATHCI010000020.1:0-2039 GCA_035319645.1 Methylocystis sp.
CGCTCTGGCGGTTCAGCGGCAGATGGTCGCCGAACTTGCCGACCAGGATCATGGCGAGCAGGCTCGGGCCGGCGAAGCCGCGCGGGATCGGGTGCGACGGCGCCGGTGGCTCGCTGACGCCATCGCAGTCCCGGCAGGCGAACTTCTCGCGCACATGCTCAATGATCTTCCAGCGCCGCGGCTCGCATTCGAGCGTCTTGGACACCACCTCCCCGAGCTTGCGTAGCCGGGCGCCGCCGCACTTGCCACAGACGCACGGGGCGGGCTCGACGACGCGCTCGACCGGCAGGTTCTCCGGCAGCTTGCGGGGCCCGCGCTGCGGACGCCGGCGCTGCGCCTTGGCGGTTTCGGGCGCTGCGATCTCGGCCTTGGTCTCCTCCTCGGCCTGCGTCTCTTCCAGATCCTCGATCGCCAGTTCGAGCTGCTCGACGAGAAGCTTGGCGCGCTCCGACGATTGGCCAAAACGCTCACGGCGCGCCTTGGCCAGCAGCAGCTTCAACCGCTCGATCTCCAAGGCGCGAACTTTCGCTTCGTTCTGCGCGGAGGCGAGCATCTCGCGCTGGGCGAGGATCATCGCGTGCGCGCTCGCTAGATCGCTCGGAAGCGCGTCCGGCAGGCCGTCGGCAGGATGTTCGAAAGGGCTCGTCACAACGACGACGAGAGCAGATTCGGCAGCAAAAGTCGCCCGCGAAATCGGGCCTGAGTCAATCGGCCGCAGTCATCCAGACGCCGTGGGACGCCAGGTTTTCTGCGGCATCCGCCAGTCTATGCCAGACAACAGATAGGAGAGCTGCGCGACCGAAATCGTCACGACGCCGTCGGCCACAGAGGGCCACAAAAACCGCCCGCGCTCGAGCCGCTTCACAAACAAACATGCGCCGTCGCCATCATGCCAGATCAGCTTGATCAAATCGCCTCGGCGTCCCCGGAAGACCCACAAATCGCCGGCATGCGGATCGCGCTTGAACCCCTCCTGCACCATCAGCGCCAGCGAGTTGAAGCCCTTGCGCATGTCCGTATGCCCGGTCGCCAACCACACCCGCGCCCCGCTCGGAAACGCGATCATCGAAAGCGATCTCGCGCCGTCAGCGTCCCGATCACCTTCGCCAATGTCGCCGCGTCCGGCGCGCCTTCGATCGTCAAGCGAACCTGCCCGCCGAACGCAATCGTGATCGAAGGCCGTGCTGGCGGCGGCGCCAGCAATGACGGCTCGCCCGGCGCACATTGAGACGCGCTCTCCGGACACGCGTCCCTCAGCTCGGGCGCCATCCGCACCGGCACGAACGTCGGCGACTTGCGCGCGGCCTTCAACTCCCGGCGCCAACGATAAAGAAGGCTCGCGCTGATCTCCGCGACGCGCGCGATCTCCGTCACCACGGCGCCCGGCTCGTCCATCGCCGCGACAAGCCGAACCTTCTCCGCCGCGCTCCATCGCCGGCGACGCTCGACCGACGTGATGACCTCGATGCGATCCATCGTCATGTGACTAACCTCGTGCTAGCCACAGGTCCTACCCAGCTCTCGCCAGTTCACAAGGCGGTGCCTCTCGGAGGCGTACGTCAAACCGTAGTCAGCGGTTGCGAAAGCATTCATGGGGTGTGGAAATGGCTGAGATAGCCGGCCTAATTGCGTTGATTTATGTGTTCACTGTTGTCGTAATGTTAGCGTGGGTCTCGACCAGCGACCTACGCAGTAACGGCCTGTGACCTTGAAGCCGCCGCGCGCCGCGCGCGGCGGAAGCACGCCAGAGCGAGAACGCGATCAGTACGCGCGTCTGCTCATCGCAGTCGCGCCGCGACGTTGAGAACGCTCCGGGCCGTCCACCGGCCGCCCCGAGGCGTCGCATAGCCGCGAGCGTTGAGCGCGCCTGCGATCCCGTTGGCGCTGGTGATCCCCTCGGCCTTCAACGCGGCGAGCGTGGCCGCCAGCCCCGCCGCCCGGCCGTCCGCTTTGGCTTTGCGAGCCTTCACGGCGAGTTCGTTGAAGCCCTGCCCTTGCAGATGCGCTGCGCCGGTCGGACAGCCGAGGCGCCTGATCTC
>DATHCI010000021.1:0-4746 GCA_035319645.1 Methylocystis sp.
CGGGGCCTGCTGGGAATCGCAGGCGCAATGCGCCGATCGGCAGCACGGGCGCCTCACCCGGTCGCAGCTCGGTTGCGACCAGACTGAGAAACCAGGGCGTCAAAATGATCCCGACGGCGACGCCGCCAAACTCGCAAAAGCCGATCGCCTCCACTTGCAAAGCGGCGTTGCAGATCGGCGCGTCACGCATCGCCGTCGCTTCTATGTCTCGATAGACGGCGGCGAGCCTCGCGCCGATCGCTTGCGCCGTCATGGATCGGCCTTCAGAAATTTTTCGCGCGGCGCGTCACAATTGGGGCAACGCCAGTCCTCCGGAAGCTCGGCGAAAGGCGTTCCAGGGGCCACCTGCCAGACCGGGTCCCCTTCCGCCGGGTCATAGACCCGCCAGCAGACGCCGCACTCCATGCGCTGCGTGGGCGAAAGATCCAGCGCCCGGCTCATGTGAAATAGGCCTCGTGGATCTCGCGCAGGCGCTCGGCGGAATCGCGGAAGTCCTCGTCGGCGGCGCAGGCGGCGGCGGGAATGTCGCCGATCTCCAGCGTGTCGAGAAGGATCGCGTCCGAGGCGTTGAAGAATTGCACGGACCAGACGTGGCGCGCGCCCGTCGCCGTGACCTTGCAAGCGCCATAGCCGCGCGAGACCAATTGGACGGCGCCGTCGCCGAGCGTCTGTTGCAGAAAGCTCATATCGAGGTCGTTCATCGGCAGCAGCGAGAAATTGATCACATGCGCCGGCGCGCCGGGCGCATAGCAGCGCATACGGTCTCCAATTTCGGCGAGGAGCGGCATGACATTCATGGCGCCTGGAGGCGGCGCGCCAAAGGAGAGACGATCAGCGCCGAGCGAAGCCACGCGGCGAACGACCTCCGGGACGGCCGCAATTTCGAGATAATCGGCGCCGATCCGCCCTGCCGCGTCTTGGAAGCGCACGCGCCAGACGCCGGCGACCGTCGCCTCCTTGAGCTCCGCGACGCCGCCGTCCGGCAGGGCGGCGACGCCGCTGACCTCGCCTTCGCCAAGCGCCTGCGAGATCAATTCTAGATCGTCGACGCCATAATCCGTGATGTCGAACAACCGTCCGAGCTCGGACGCCTTCTGGCTCTCCAGCGCGTCGACGAGCTCCGGAAGAAGCGCCGCGGCGCGCGGGCAGCGCGCGATCGCTTCCGCTCCTTGAGCTGTCGCGAGAAAGGAGACGCCGGCGCGACGGGCGACGCGCTCTTCTCCATCTGCGAGCGGGGCCAGCACGAGCGCCTCATCGGCGCCCTCGGGCGCGGCCCAAAATCCGATCTTCATCACGAGGCCTCGCGCGAGGAAAAGGTCATCTCGACGCGCGGTCCGGACGTCGCGAGGAGCGCCTGCGCATCCAGATCGAGCATCGTCTCGATGCGGGCGACATAGTCCGCCCAGTCGTAAACCTTGGGCAGCACGCAGAGAATTTCAGAGCCGCGCAGCACGACAAGACTCGGCAGCACGCGGACATGAAACCGCTCTTTCAGGGCGGCCTCGGACTCGGCGGCGACGAGCCCGCCGCGCAGACGCCCGGCGAAGGTTTTCAGCAGCTGCGGCAGGATCACGGCAAGGTCGCGCGTCTCGCTGCGCTCTGCGGGGTCGCCGGCGAAGAAGAGGACGCCGTGGCGCGGCGCGCCTGGCGCGGGCGCGAGAAACGCGTCGACGTTGGCCGAGTCGGTCAACGACAGATGATGACGCTCGCACAGAGCTTGACGCAGCAGCGCTGGCATGGATGTTTCCTCATTTAGCGGATTAGCGGCAATCGGCGTGCCAGAGTGGCGCGATGCGAGATGGAAAGTTTCTTACTGATGCGTAAGGAGATTTTGCATATAACGCGGTCCGCACATCAGACCGCCGTGCCAAGAAAAATTGCAGTCGTGGAAAATCGGATTCCATCACTGGGGCACATGCGCTAGCGTAAAAACTCCGGCAGCTGCGGCTCGCGGTCGACCAGATCGGCGAAGAGATGATCGACATTCTCGCCCCTCAGCGCGGATTCCACCGCGTCCAGCGCATCGTCGATCTGCTGCGCTTCCAGATCGCCGAGGACGCGGACGGCCGCGCCGAGATGCGCCAGTATTTTCGTTCCGCCCGGCTGCGGCCCGACGAGCAGCATCGACACGCGCTCCCGCTGTCCGCGGCGCTCGCAGAGCGCCTCGACGCCGAGATTCTCGACCACCGTCATCGGAAAACCGATGCACATGGGCGCGACCCCCCTCAGCGCTGAGCTTCGAGGGCGAACAGCGCCGCGACAGCAAGGGCGAACGCCGCCGCGACCGCGATGGCGGCGGCGATGACGAGCAGATGGTCGGAATGCGTCAGAACATGCACAAGCACCCAGGCCGCCTCATTGCGATGTGGGCCCGGATGCGCGAGGGCCGCGGTCGGCGCGAGCGAAGCGAAGGCAAGAAGGCTCAGGTTTGCAAGCTTGAGCATGGGATTTCCATTCCTATACAGCCGTGACCCCTGCGTCACGCCTTTCATAGGCGCGATCATCGAGATCATTCCGTAGCAGCGGCGCGGCCTTTTCTCCGCGCAGACGGCAGCGCACGCCCCATTGCGCGAGCACGTTCCGCGCAGCCAGGAGCGCAGGCTCAAGAGCTGCGCGCACGGGCTCGGTCAGCGGACCGCCCCAGTTCTCGAGATCCTGAGGCTGCACGCCGATCAAGGCGAGCCTTTGCGGATACCGGCCGAGCAGCTCGGCGGCGCTCAGCACCTCCTGAAAGCCCGTCTGATGCAGGCTCATCTTCTTCGCGCCAGTGAAGCGCGGCACTTCGGCGTCGCGCACGACGCGCAGCTCTCCCGGCGCGAGACCGTAGTCGATCGCGTCGAAGATGACGATCTGCGCGCAGGCCTCGACGAAATGCACGAGGTAGAGCCCCTGCGTGCCGCCGTCGAGCACGGTCACGCCGTCGCCCGTCTCGAAGCGCTCGTGAAAGGCCTCGACCGCGCGCACGCCAAAACCTTCGTCGGCCCAAAGAATATTGCCGATGCCAAGCACCAGGGTCTTGGGCGTCGTCATGTTCAGGGGTCGCTGTCGCGGAATGTGCGCTCGCCCGAAATCATCACGGAGATGAAGCTCTGGCGCGACATGATGTCCTCGCGCACCGCGGAGTAGATATGGACGAGAACGAAGATGACGACGCCCCACATGCCCACGTGGTGCCAGGTGTGCACGTCCTGGCTGTTCGGCCAGATGGAGAACACCCAGCCGAAGAGCTTATATTGCCAGCTGTCGCGCCCGGCGCCTTCGGCATAGAGCGCGAAGCCCGTTACGATCATGAAGGTCAGGAGCAGAAGGAAGAAGAACATCGAGACATGCGCGAGCGGATTGTGCCCGATGTATTTTTGCGGTCGCCTGACGAGGAACAGATACCAGCGCAGCTCATAGAGCGCGCCCCAGAGCCACTTGCGGTCATGGAGCGGCAGCGTGAACACCTGTCTGGCGTAAGGGTTGCCGACGAAGGCCCAATAGAGGCGGCCCAGGAGGCCGATCGCCAGCACATAGCCGGCGGCGAAATGCGCGAAGCGGATATAGCCCATAAGGAAGTTGGCGCTCGCCTCTCCCGGCGTCGAAGGGAGGGGCGAGGCGATAAAAAAGCCGGTCGTCGCGAGCACGACGATCGCCAGCGCATTGACCCAATGCCACAGCCGCACCGGCGCTTCATAGACATAGAAGGTCTGGAGATTGGCCGCGCTCTCGCCATGCGCGTCCAAGATGCCAGAATCGCGCGTCGCCTCGGTCATGATGGGCGTCTCCCTCAGCGCACCTTGATTTGCGTCATCTCCTGCCCCTCCTCGCTCATGACGTGGGTCGAGCAGGCGAGGCAGGGATCGAAGGAATGCAGCGTGCGCAGGATTTCGAGCGGCTTGTGCGGATCGGCGAGCGGCGTGTCCATGAGCGACGCTTCGAAGGCGCCGATATTGCCCTTGGGGTCGCGTGGGCTGCCGTTCCAGGTCGTCGGCACGACGCACTGGTAATTGTCGATCTTGCCGTCCTTGACCTTGATCCAATGGGCGAGCGCGCCGCGCGGCGCCTCGGTGAAGCCGTAGCCCTTGGCCTCCTTCGGCCAGCTTTCCGGCTTCCACCTCTCGACATTGGCCGTGGACGAGTCGCCGGCCTTGATCGTCGCGACGAGCTTGTCCTGAAAATGCCTGAGCTTATGCGCCGCCCATTGGCATTCGAGCGCGCGCGCCGCGGTGCGGCCGAGCGTCGAGAACAGCGCCGTAACCGGCGCGTCAAGCTTCTTGAGCAAGGCGTCGGCAGGCTCCTTGAACTCGGGATTGCCCTGCGCATAGCCGACGATGTAGCGCGCGAGCGGGCCGACCTCGACGGCGTTGCCGCGCCAGCGCGGAGATTTGATCCAGGAATATTTGCCGCCTTCGTCGAGCGCTTCGATATTGGTGGGCGCGCCTTTCGCGGCGGGGCCCAGCTTGTAGTTGGGCTCGGTCACGCCGTCCCAAGGGTGAAGGCCCTTGGTCTCGTCCGGATATTTGTACCAGGAGTGCGTCACGAACTCCTGGATCTGCTCCGGATCGGCATGGTCGATCGGGTGCACCTCATTGAGGTCGCCATTGAGGATTACCCCCCGCGGCGACAGCAGGCTCTTCGCTGTGTAATCATTGGCGCGCTCGGGGATGTCGCCATAGCTCATGACGCTCTTGCCCGAGAGGCCGCCGCCATAGAGCCAGCCCTTGTAAAAGGAGGCGATCGCCGCGAGATCGGGCAGATAGACCT
>DATHCI010000022.1:0-21017 GCA_035319645.1 Methylocystis sp.
CCAAGGATGACTCCGCCGTCGCCTTCTATGAACGCCACGGCTTCCGCCGTTTCGCCAGCAAGCCGGATTCCCTGTTCCTGCCGATAGCCGCCGCGCTCCACGCTCTCAACACCACGACCGGCTCCTGCGGTGGCGCTTAAATCAAACGCCAGTTTGAATTTTTGCTGAATAATCAAGTCAGGCTGGACAAAATCGGAACTTATCAAACCTTAGAGGCAGCTGTTTTGTCACATATTCTTCCCGCCGCGAAGCGCGAGCTTAACTGGCGCTTGAAAAAATCGCTGTTTTAGATATAATAGCCAAAATGGAGAATTGAGCATGCAGCCCACCCGTGTCACCGCCAGCGAGTTTCAGTCCGCCTTCGGCGCGCTCAGCGACAAGGCCCGCCATGAGCCGGTCGTCATCACCAAGCATGGCCGCGACTCGCTCGTCGTCATGGCGGCGGAAGAATGGGAACGCCTCAAACGCCGCGACCGGCGCGTCGGCTTGACGACCGAACTTCCCGAGGAATGGGTGGAGGCCGTCCGCCACGCCAAGGCGCCGGATGAATTCGCGTCGCTCGACGCCGAATTAAAGTGAGGTCGCGTGCCGCTCCCGCAACCGGTTTCAGGCCTCGTCATTCGTTACAGCTATCTCTGGTATCGAGAACATCTTGAAGGGCGCGAGGAAGGCCAAAAGGATCGACCCTGCGCGATCATCGCCGCCGTGCGCGCCGACGAAAGCGGCGCCACCCGTGTGCTGGTGCTGCCGATCACGCACAGCCCGCCCGATCACGCCAGCCTCGCGGTCGAGATTCCCCCCAAGGTCAAACTGCGCCTGCAACTCGATGAGGCGCAGTCATGGGTCGTGCTGTCGGAATGGAATGAATTCGTCTGGCCGGGCCCCGATCTGCGGCGCCTGCCGAACGCCGACGACGCGACCGTCGCCTACGGCATGTTGCCGCCCGGCCTGTTCGCCACCATCCGTAACCGCTTTCTGGCGCTTGCCCATTCCGGCGCGGCGGCGCAGGTGCGCTGAACCTGAAATTGGCGCGGAAAATCTTCTCGGCTCCGGCGGCGCGCAAAGCCCTGACCTGAGCGTCAACGCTCTGGCCGTCGGTCGAGACGCGGGCGTAGCCGAAAATCATAAGGCGTCACGCCAACTCAAGCGCGCGCGTCGCAAGCGCGACCACGCGTGGAATCGGCTTCTTGCCTTCCTCGTAGTAAGCGACCATGCGGCGGCTGATGCCAAGCGCCGCCGCCGCCGTATCGAGCGTGTAGGAGTGGCGTTCGCGCCACTGCCGGAAGGCGTCGGGCGACAAAGTAAGACCGGCCTGCTGTTGCGCGAGCCGCCACAGCGTATCGGCGGCCATGTCGATTTCGTCCGTCCACACGATATCGGTTCCGTGCTCGCCGACGCGGACTTGCCGGAACAAATCCGGCGAGCGGCGAAGCGGCTCGTAAACGCGGAAAGTCGTGATGACGCCGGACACATCCACAAGGCTTTCGTCGCCCTTGTCCCAGCGCACGCGCAAGGTCATGGGCTTCTTGCCCGCTGTGACGGCGGCGATGCGCGGCAAGGTTTTCCTGGGCATGGTCATCCCCGTTCGTTGAGTTCCGCCCATTTCAGGGACAGCATTTCCTGATGCTTGCGCGCCCATGCAATCGCCTCGGCAATCTCGCTCGCGCGGGCCTCTCCCGCGATCACGGCCAAATCCGAAATCCGCACCAGCACCTGAAAATCGGGCGCGACGATGTGGAAGTGCGGCGGGCGGTGATCGTCCGCATACATGCGGAGGCTGACGGAGCCGAAGCGTTGCAAAACGGGCATGCAAACCCACCAGTTGACATAGTGCAATAGTTGCACTATGCCGCGAAAAAGTCAAAGCCTTTCCTCACAACTTTTGCAACAAACTTTTGCACAGGCCAAGCCTTTGATTTTCAAGGGCGCGGCGCGTGTTGCGAAAGTCTGATTTTTGCACGCGGGCGGCGAACGCTTCTTTAACCGGCTTTGCGGCCGCTAGCGCCGCCCCTGATTCAGACGCGGTTTGTACGCGGACTGTGCTGAAAGTCCCGGCGCGGGACGGGTGCGGCTGATAGGCTTTTAGAATTAAGCAGGAGCGAAACGCGCTACGGATATGTGCTGGGAACAAATGTTGGGTCGGCATGGCGCGGCCGTCAACTGTGGGCGAGATCATGCGTCTGATGCTGTCGATAACTCGTCCACAGTTGACGGCCGCGCAGTGCGGGAGGGTAACCAGATTCTCCGATCACCCCCCAACGGGAAATCAAGGGGCTCTGTGTTGCCCCCCGTCAACAGGGGATTTACCCGTCAACCTGAAAGTCCGTGTGAGCAGCTCCAGTTCGGCGGTATCAAACAACAAGGGCGGAGGCAGCGCATCGCCCCTGATATAGGCCGGAGTGTCTTCAGCCGTGCCGGTCTCAGCCAGGTTCTTCAATTGCTTGATCAGGTTGTACTTCTCGGGAAGTTTACCGACAAACTGGGCAAGCCTCTGCCGGTGGCTTTCCTTATTAGGGAAAGATTCGCGAGCGCACGCGATGAAGCGCAGCGCCATTTGGTTGAGTTTGGGGTTGACGGCCTGCATCGGCTGGAGGACGCGCAGATTCGCGTCGGCACCGTATTTGAGGTCCACCGAAAGGTACATCGCATAAAGGAACATCCATAGTTCGTCATTGAAATTGGGACTGATATCGAAGAACGTCCTTAGCATTTCTGGGGGCGGCGCTTCGTGCATCCGGTTCACCTCGCGGACGAAGTGCTCACGCACGGATCGCTCAGGCAGATGGCTCTCCAGTTCATTGCTTAGGTGACTTGGCACCAGCTTGAGCAGTTCTTCGAGACGATGACCCTTCTGCCCGGTCGGGGGAGCTTTCTTGGTTTGGTAAAAAATGACCGCCTTGAGTGACACTTCGATGCTGTGCGCGAGAATGAAGCCCAAAGCGTAAGGGTTGCTCTCGGGAAACCGTGTCAGGATCAGGTAGGAAACAAGGTACTGGTCGGCGGCCTCCGCGTAAATTTCGCCAAGATGGTCGGCTTTGCTGGGGGATAAGGTCGTCAGCGGCATGCGGTCTCTCCGAATTCGGGTCGCACCGTATCAATTCCAGATCAATTCCAGTGCAACGAATTTAGGGTAGCCCCTATGGTAAACGAACACGTTCTTGGAGGACCCGCATTCTTCGAAAGGCCGGCGCGAACTATCGCTCACATCGCGGACGTGACAAGGCCTAGCCCCAACAGTCGCGTCATCAGCCGCCAAAGTCCGGCGGCACCCTTGTGGGCAATGCCGTTTACGCGAATCCCACCGCTGGCTGCCACGCGACGATCGGCGGCCTGCGCGTCTCTCAAAAGCGCCCATTGTGCCAAATAGCCGCCGCGCGGCGCGCGCGGCTGAAGATATTCATTAAACGGCGTTGTGGGCCGACTGGCAGAGGATTCTCGACGCGGTGAAGCGGCGATAACTTCCCGCCGACCGCTCGACGCGGAGAATATCAATCTTCTTTGATCGAATAACTCGTGCTTCTCCCGCCGGCGCTGTCTTTGACGAGAACGCCGCGCTTCACCAGATCATCAATGTCGCGCAGAGCCGTGTCCTGGGAGCATTTGCACAAGGCTGCCCATTTGGATGTGGTCAGCTTGCCGACGAATCCGTTGAGCAGGCGATTGATCATCGCGCGCTGGCGCGCGTTAAAGGCGGCGCTGGCGTGCCTATCCCAAAAGCGGGCTTTTTTGAACACCGAGGCCAGGATGTCGTCGGCGCGATCGAAGGCGCGGTCGAGGCAATCGAGGAACCATTGCAGCCAAGCCGTGATGTCGAGACTGCCTTTCTGCGTCTTCTCGAGAATGTCGTAATAGGCTTTGCGTTCCAGGCGGATCTGCGCCGACATGCTGTAGAAGCGTTGCGCGCTGCTTTCGGAGCGCGCCAGGCCCATATCGGCGATGGCGCGCGCGATGCGGCCGTTGCCGTCGTCAAAGGGGTGGATGGTGACGAACCAGAGATGGGCGATGGCGGCCCCAAGAACCGGATCAAGCGGCGTTTCCGCATTGCGCCATTTGATAAAGGCGCGCATTTCGTTGCGCAGGCTTTTGGCGGCCGGCGCCTGGAAATGAATGCGCTCGCGTCCCATCGGGCCTGAAATGACCTGCATCGGACCCGTCTTGTCGTCGCGCCAGGCGCCGACCGTAATGCGGTTCATGCCGCTGCGCCCCGTCGGAAAAAGCGCGGCATGCCACGCGAACAGCCGCTCGGCGCTCAAGGCTTGCGCGTAGTTCTGCGTCGCGTCGAGCGTCATGTCGACGACGCCCTCGACATGGTGATCGGCGGGCGCCAGGGCGCCGATATCCATCCCCAGGCGACGCGCGATTGACGAGCGCACCTGTTCGCGGTCGAGGCTTTCGCCCTCGATCTCGCTGGACTGGATGACGTCCTCGGTCAGGGTTTGCAGAACCGCCTCCGACTTCAAGGGGAAGCCGAGCCCCTCCATGCGCCCGACGAGACGGCCTTGATGGTGACGGACGCGCGCCAGCGCGGTCACGATCTTTTCGTCGCTCCAGCGGAATTTCGGCCAATCCGGCAATTCATAGATATAGGTCATTCCCCGCGCCTCATGCGGAGATTGTGCCTGCCATTCGCCGCAAGGGCAAGCCAATTCGCCGCAAGGGCAAGCCAATTCGCCGCAAATTATGCGGCGAATAACCCCGCTATTCACCGCAGGATCACGGCAGTTCGCGGCCATTACAGGGTTTGGAGGACGCTTTGCGCTCCGTCGGCCGCGAGCGCCGCTCTCGTATTTCTCGAACGATTTTTCACCTGTGCCGAACGGCAAGCCCGCTTCGCGTTGCGTGAGGCCGCAGCGCTGGCGAATGGCGCGGATGACCACGGCGCGAACACCTTATTACGAGAGCATGGTTAATAAATCGCAGCAGTTGTGGTTAACAAACTTCGCTGCGGCGGCCGGGCGCGGCGCCGGCGAGGTGTAAAACCCTCGTCGATTTCGGGCGCGCAGGCCTCCTCGAAAGAAGCCGAGCCCGCTCATAAGAAACCCTTATGAATCATGTTTTTCAATTGCTTAGCGTGGTCTGGCCCTGTCGCGCTGTTCCAAGGGAGGGCGTGCGATTGACACGAAAAGATAATATACCCTATAAAAACGGTAGAATAAGCAGCGCGCACTCGGAGCCGCCGCGGGGCATGCGTTGGTGTCGTTCGATGGCCCGTCGGGCCCTGACTGTCGCGGCCGTGCTGGCCGTGACGGCTCCTGCCGTCGCAGCGCATGCGGCGTCGAAGCTGTTGAACGTCTCCTACGACCCGACCCGCGAGCTCTATAAGGCCATCAATCCCGCCTTCGCCGCCGCGTGGAAGGCGCAGACAGGCGAGAGCATCCAGGTTCAAGCGTCGCACGGCGGCTCGGGCGCGCAGGCGCGCGCCGTCATCGACGGCCTGGCGGCCGACGTCGTGACCCTGGCGCTCGCCGCGGACATCGACGCCATCGCGACCAGGACCGGCAAGATTCCGCTCGACTGGCAGAAGCGGCTGCCGAACAATTCCGCGCCCTACACGTCGACCATCGTCTTCCTCGTCCGCAAGGGCAATCCCAAGGCGATCCACGATTGGGACGACCTCGCAAGGCCCGGCGTATCCGTCATCACGCCCAATCCCAAGACGTCCGGAGGCGCGCGCTGGAACTATCTCGGCGCCTGGGGCTACGGCCTCAAAGCGTTCAACGGCGACGAAGCCAAGACCAAGGATTTCGTCGGAGCGATCTATAAGAACGCCCCGGTGCTCGACACGGGCGCGCGCGGCGCGACCATAACTTTCGTGCAGCGCGGGCTCGGGGACGTTCTGATCGCCTGGGAGAATGAGGCCTACCTCGCCCTTCAGGAGTTCGGCGCGGAGAAGTTCGAGGTGGTGGCTCCCCCCGCCTCGATCCTCGCCGAGCCTCCCGTCGCGCTCGTGGATAAGAATGTCGACGCGAAAGGCACGCGAAAGGCGGCGGAGGCCTATCTGAATTTTCTTTACAGTCCCGTCGCCCAGAAGATCATCGCCAGGAATTTTTACCGTCCCGCGCATCCGGAGGCCGCTGACGAAAAGGACATCGCGCGGCTGCCGAAGATCGAGCTCTTCACCGTGGACGGACTCTTCGGCGGATGGACCGCCGTTCAGAAAAAGCACTTCGCCGATGGCGGCGTCTTTGACGAAATCCAGAAGCAGGGCGCGCCCAAATGACCGTGATCGCGCGCGCCAGGCCCGCAGGCTTCGTTGCGCCGAGCATCATGCCGGGGTTCGGCCTCACCTTCGGCTTCACCCTGCTCTATCTGTCGCTGCTGGTGCTGTTTCCGCTGGCCGTGCTGATATGGCGCAGCTCGGGTCTCGGGCTCTCGGGACTGATCGCCGTCGCGACGGAGCCGCGCGTCGCCGCGGGGCTGCGGACCTCGTTTCTCATGTCGTTCCTGGCTGCGACGACGGATCTCTTCTTCGGTCTGATCGTGGCCTGGGTTCTGACGCGATACGCCTTTCCCGGGCGTCGGCTGTTCGACGCCTTCGTCGATCTGCCCTTCGCGCTTCCGACGGCGGTGGCGGGGGTTTCGCTCGCGGCGCTCTACGCGCCGAACGGCTGGCTCGGCGCGCCCTTGGGCGAGCTCGGCGTCAAGGTCGCCTTCACCCGCCTCGGCATCTATGTCGCCCTCGTCTTCGTCGGACTGCCCTTTATCGTGCGCACCGTCCAGCCGATCATCGCCGACCTCGAGGCGGAGCTCGAAGAGGCGTCCGCGACCCTCGGCGCGTCGCATTGGCGAACGGCGCGCAGCGTGCTGCTGCCGCCGCTCGTTCCCGCCCTTCTGACCGGCTTCGCGCTCGCTTTCGCCCGCGCCGTCGGCGAATATGGATCGGTGATCTTCATCGCCGGCAACATCGCCTATGTCTCCGAGATCGCGCCGCTGTTGATCGTCGTGAAGCTGGAGCAGTACGACTACGCCGGCGCGACGGGCGTCGCGACGATCATGCTCGCCATCTCCTTCGGCGCGCTCCTCACCATCAACCTCATTCAGGCCTGGAGCCGCCGGAAATTCGGCCATGTCTGATCTCTCCGCCCCGATCGTGACCCGTGCGCCGACGCCGCGCGTCGGCCTGCGTCTGGTCACGCAGGACCCGCCGCTCGCGCGCTATGCGTTCATCGCCGTCGCCGTGCTGTTCCTCGCGCTCTTTCTCTTCGCCCCGCTCGCGATCGTGTTCACGGAGGCCTTCGCGAAAGGAGCGGCGAAATTCGCCGAGACCTTCGAGGATCCGGATGCGCAGGCGGCGATATGGCTCACCCTGCTGACCGCCTCGATCACGATCCCGTCCAACCTGATATTCGGCCTCTCCGCGGCCTGGTCGATCGCGAAATTCTCCTTCCCGGGCAAGAGCCTGCTCATCACCTTGATCGACCTGCCCTTCTCGGTGTCGCCCGTCGTCGCGGGGCTCACCTACATGCTCGTCTTCGGCGCGCAGGGGCTCTTCGGCGAATGGCTCGCAGCTCATGGGATAGAGATCGTTTTCGCCGTGCCGGGAATCGTGCTGGCGACGATTTTCGTCACCTTTCCCTTCGTCGCCCGCGAGCTCATTCCCTTGATGCAGGAGCAGGGAACGGTCGAAGAGGAGGCGGCGCTGACGCTCGGCGCCTCGGGTCTGCGGACGTTTTTGACCGTCACGCTGCCCAACATCAAATGGGGCCTGCTCTATGGCGTGCTGCTCTGCAACGCGCGCGCGATGGGCGAATTCGGCGCGGTCTCGGTCGTCTCGGGGCATATCCGCGGCCTCACCAACACGATCCCGCTCCAGGTGGAGATCCTCTACAATGAGTACAACAACGTCGCGGCCTTCTCCCTCGCGGTTCTTCTTGCGAGCCTGGCGCTCGTCACCCTCGGACTCAAGACCTTCCTCGAGTGGCGTCACGCCGGCGAGCTCGCAGGGCGGGTCGGGCGCCATTGAAGGCGGCGGCGGTTCCGCGATCCGCGTCGAGGACGTCCAGCTGGATTTTGGCGCCTTTCCGGCGCTGCAGAATGTGACGCTTGATATCGCGCCGGGAGAGCTCGTCGCGCTGCTCGGCCCATCAGGCTCCGGCAAGACCACACTGTTGCGCGTGATCGCCGGCCTCAGCTCGCCCAGCCGCGGACGCGTGCTGTTCAATGGCGAGGACGCCACGAGCCTGCGCGTGCAGGACCGCCGCGTCGGCTTCGTGTTTCAAAATTATGCGCTCTTCAAACATATGCGCGTGGCCGACAACATCGCCTATGGGCTGAGAGTCCGCCCCTGGCGCGCGCGTCCCCCGCGCGCGGAGATCGACGCGCGCGTCGCGGAGCTGCTTTCTTTCGTGCAGCTCGACGGCCTGGGCGAGCGCTACCCGGCGCAGCTTTCGGGCGGCCAACGACAGCGCGTGGCGCTGGCGCGGGCGCTCGCCATCGAGCCCCGCGTGCTGCTGCTCGACGAGCCCTTCGGCGCGCTCGACGCCCGGGTCCGCAAGGATCTGCGTCGCTGGCTCCGAGAAATCCACAAGCGGACGCGGCTCACGACCGTTTTCGTCACTCATGACCAGGACGAGGCCATGGACCTCGCGGACCGTGTCGTGGTGCTGAACAAAGGAAGGATCGAGCAGGTCGGCACGCCCGGAGAGCTCTATGACAGGCCCGCTTCGCCTTTCGTCATCTCCTTCGTCGGCGAGGCCGTCGCCCTGCCCGTCAGCGTCACGAATGGACATGTGACTTTCGGCGACCGCGAAATCCATATCGACACGCTCGGGCTGCGCAACGGTCCGGCGCGCGTGTTCTTCCGCCCGGCCGATATCGCCATCGCGCCGAGCGGCGAAGGAGAGCTCGAAGGACGGATCGAGAATCTGCGCCGGACGCCGTCCGGGGTGCGCGCGACGATCGCGATCGACGGCTATGACCAGACGCTGGAGATCGACTCCTCGATTGAAGCGGCGGCGACCTTCGGCGACCGCGTGCCGCTCACTTTGGCCCGGGCGCGAATATTTCCGGCAGAGCCGCCCCGTTTCCCGGACTTCGCTGACGTGGGCGCGGGGATTTAGGGCGCCTCGGCGCGGCGCTTCAGCGCCGCATTCATGGCGAGAAAGCCCTCGCGCGTCGCCTGGAGCCGAGGTCCGCGCATGAGGAGCGGCGCGAGCAGGCCGTTGAAGCATTCGCCGTGCGTGAAGCTCGTCTTCCCTTGGGCGAGGGGCTCAAGCTGAAAGCGATGCTCGCCGGCGAAGAGCCTCGCCGAAAGAAGCGTCCCAAGCCAGCGCAGCTCGCGCTCGGGCTCGACCGCAAGCAGCACGGGCCTGAACGTCATGGCCGGCGACCCCGACGGCGCGATGCGCGCCACGACCCGCTCACCCACGAGCGGCCGTCCCGTCAGCGAGACGATGAACGGATTCCACTCCGGATAGGCCGAAAAATCCGTCAGAATCGACCAGATGCGCGACGGCGCCGCGTCGATCTCCATGCGCGTCTCGATCCGGATCACGACTCCTCCAAGGCGCGAAACGAACGCGGCTAGTGTCTTGCGTCGGCCGATTTGAGGACGGCGATGCGAGCCTCCAGGCTCGCCCGAAAACCCATCTGTTCGCCTGACGCAAGCCACTAGATGTGCTCCACCGAGAGCACGCCAGGAATGGCGCCCAGGCCGCCAGCCACCTCGGCGGAGACGAGATAGCCGCCCGGCAGCTTGATCTCGATCTCTTCCGCCGGCTCGCGGGCGACGACGATCGCGATCTCGCCTTCCCCGCGCGCCGAAAGCCTGGCGCGGATCGACGCCAGCGGTTCGGCGTCACGGACGAAGACTCGTAAACCTTTCAGGTTTTTCGCGGCCACCGAGTCGAGCGCTTCGGCGGTGACGATGCGGGCGCGGACGTCTTCGCCCTCGAGCGCGGCCGAGAGCGTCACCAAGACAGCCGCGCCCTTCTCCAGGGTGTCCCGATACTGCGTCAGTCCCTCCTGGAAAATGATCGCTTCATATTGGCCGCTTTCGTCGGAGAGCAGGAAAATCCCCATCTTTGAGCCGGACTTGGTGCGCCGTTCATAGCGATCCAGCACGATCGCCGCGACGCGGCCCGCGGCGGCGCCACGCCTGACGGCGGCGGCGAATTCGCTGAAGCGCTGCAAGCGCATGCGCTTCGCGACGGCGCGATAGGCGTCGAGCGGATGGCCGGAAAGGAAGAATCCGGCGGCGTCGAATTCCTTCTGAAGGCGCTCCGCCGCCGTCCAGGGCTTCGTCTTCGGGAGCGCGAGCTCGCCCCCTTCCGCCTCGCCGAACAGCGCGTTCTGGCCGGAGAGCCGATCATCGGCGCAACGGTTGGCCGTGGCCAGCATCGCCTCCACGGCCGCGTATGCTCGGGCGCGATCGGGCTCGAGCTCGTCGAAGGCGCCGCAGCAGGCGAGAGTCTCGAGGACCTTCTTGTTGACCTCTCGCGGATTTAGCCGGCGCGCCAGATCCCCGAGGTTGTTGAAGGGCCTGTCGCCACGCGCCGCGACGATCGAGGCGGCCTGACCATCGCCCACGCCTTTGATCGCCGAGAGCGCGTAGCGGATCGCGAGTCGCCCGCCCTCCCCCGGCGCCACGTCGAAATTCGCGCCCGAGCGCTGGATCGACGGCGGCTCGACGGCGATGCCGAGGCGTTGCGCCTCTTGCCGGAATTCGGCGAGCTTGTCGGTCGCAGCCTTGTCGAATGTCATCGTGGCGGCCAGAAACTCCTCGGGGTAGCGCTTTTTCAAATAGGCTGTCTGATAGGTGATGAAGGCGTAAGGAGCGGAGTGCGACTTGTTGAAGCCATATTCGGCGAACTTGGCGCAGGCGTCGAAAATCTGGTCGGCTGTAGCCTTCGACACGCCGCGCTCGGTCGCGCCGGCGACGAAGCGCTCGCGCTGCGCGTCCATCTCGGCCTTGATCTTCTTGCCCATCGCGCGACGCAGCAGGTCCGCCTGACCGAGGCTGTAGCCCGCGAGGTCGCGGGCGATCTGCTGCACCTGCTCCTGATAGGTGATGACGCCGAAGGTCTCCTTGAGGATTGGCTCGAGCTGCGGATGGGCGTATTCGATCGGCTCGTCGCCGAGCTTGCGCGCGCAGTAGGTCGGGATGTTCGCCATGGGTCCCGGCCGGTAGAGCGCGACGAGCGCGATCAAATCCTCGAAGCGGTCAGGATGCATGTCGACGAGCGCCTTTTTCATGCCCGCGCTTTCGACCTGGAACAGCCCGACCGTCTCGCCCCGGCGCAGCATGGCGAAGGTCGCCTCGTCATCGAGCGGGATCCGGGAGGGGTCGATGAGGATCCCGCGCTTTTTCAGGAGCGCCACGGTCTCGGCGATGACCGTAAGGGTCTTCAGGCCCAGGAAATCGAATTTGACGAGCCCCGCCGGCTCCACCCACTTCATATTATATTGAGTGACCGGCATCTCCGACTTGGGATCGAGGTACAGCGGCGTCACTTCGTCCAGCGGCTGATCCGCGATGACGATGCCGGCAGCGTGCGTCGATGCGTTGGAGTATAGACCCTCGAGCGACGCGGCGATGTCGAAGAGCCGCGCCACGCGCCCGTCCTCGGCGATCGCGTCGCGCAGCTTCTGCTCGCTCGCCACCGCCTCCTTGAGCGTCACCGGCTTGGCAGGATTCTGCGGCACGAGCTTCGCGAGCCGGTCCACCTGTCCTAGCGGCATTTCCAGAACGCGGCCGACGCCGCGCAGCACGCCGCGCGCCAGAAACGAGCCGAAAGTGATGATCTGCGCCACCCGGTCGGCGCCGTAGCGCGCCCGCACATAGTCGATGACCTCGCCGCGCCGCGTCTGACAAAAGTCAATGTCGAAGTCCGGCATCGACACGCGCTCGGGATTGAGAAAGCGCTCAAAGAACAGGCCAAAGCGCAGCGGGTCGAGATCGGTGATGGTCAGCGCATAAGCGACAAGCGAGCCCGCACCCGAGCCGCGCCCGGGTCCCACAGGAATTCCCTTCGATTTTGCATGCTTTATAAAATCCGAGACGATCAGGAAGTACCCAGGAAAGCGCATCTTTTCGATGACGCCGATCTCGAAGTCGAGCCGCGCCTGATAGTCCTCGCGCGCGAGGCCCGGCGCCGGACCGGTCGCCTGCAGCCGCGCGTCGAGACCTTCCTGCGCCTGTCGACGCAGCTCCGCCGCCTCGACAGCGTCGAGCGACGCCGCGTCCTGGTCTGGCTCCGCCCGGACGTAACGGGGCATGATGGGCTTGCGGGTGCGGGGTCGGAAGGCGCTGCGCCGCGCGATCTCGACGCTCGCGCTCAGCGCCTCGGGAAGATCCGAAAACAACGCCGCCATCTCGGCGCGGCTCTTGAAATAGCGGCTCGGGGTCAGGCGACGCCGATCTGATGCGCTCGCGACCGCGCCGTCGGCGATGCAGAGCAGCGCATCATGGGCTTCGAAGTCCGCAGCAGTGGCGAAATAAGGTTCGTTCGTGGCGACGACCGGAAGCCCCAGGACGTAGGCGCAGTCGAGCAGACGCGCTTCCGTCGCCGCCTCTCGCGGCGTTCCATGCCGCTGCAGCTCGACGTAGAAGCGCCCGTCGAAGCCGCGGGCCAGGAGCTCCAGTCGCTGGCGGGCCGTTTCGCCCCGCGCCGCGGCGAAGAGCGGGTCGATCGCCCCCTCCGGTCCGCCGGAGAGGACGATGAGGCCTTCGCCATTGCGAAGGAGCTCGTCGGCCGCGATGCGCGGACTATCGCCCGGCGCGCCCAGATAGGCCTGCGAGCCGATCCGCATGAGGTTGCGCCAGCCCGTTTCGTCCTTGGCGAGCAGCACGAGCCGTCCCAGCCCGCTCTCGCGACGATCTTCCGCGCCGAAGTCGACGGCGATTTGAATGCCGGGGATCGGCTGCAGTCCGGCTTCGGCGGCCTTTTCGGAGAATTCCAGCGCCCCGAAAAGATTGTTTGTGTCCGTCACCGCAAGCGCCGGCTGGGCGTCCTGCCGCGCCAGGGCGATGAGCTTCTTGAGCGACAGCGCGCCCTCTCGCAACGAAAAGGCGGTGTGCACGTGCAGGTGGACGAATCCGGGATCGAGCTTCATGGCCGCGACCTTAGGGCGCCCCCACTCCAATCGCGCCGGCCTCGCCCGGCGATCCACAGCTAATTACAGGCGCTCTAAAGCCGCCCGCGCACGACCCGCGTTCTACAGATAATATCGTGCAGCGCACATCGCTCCCGCGAGAAGAAGATCATCGCGAAGCCCGCACCAAAGGGAAGCAGCGACAAGAAGTAGCAAAGAAAGCGAAGAGCCGCCCAGGCGGACGTGACGCGCTCTCCATCCGTCCTCACGATATGAAGTCCGAGCAGGCGTTTGCCAGGGGTGGCCTGCCATCGACCAGCAACGAAGACGCCCTGATAGAGGAGCATGATGAGAATGCCTGCGGCGTCGCCGACCAAAGGGCGCTCGAACACGAAGTCCTGGATCTCTTCGAGCGTGAAGAAAATCGTGGCGATGAGCAGCGTGGCGTTCACGAAGACGAACGCCGCCAAGACATAAAAGACGTAATCGAGCGCGAAGGCGGCGAGTCGGATCCAGAATCCGGCGAACTCGGGCGCGACTTCTATCTTCGGCGCGGCCGCCGGCGCCCGAAGGTAGCGCCGGAACGGCTCGATCTCCAGTAGTGGCGTCCATGCCGGCGCGCCGACGCGGTTCAGCCTGGCGTGGGAAGGGACTGCGCCATTCTCGATGAGCTCTTTGAGCTTGTCGCCGAGCACGGGACCGATCACCCCGCCGCCGTCATCGACGAAGTATTGCGCGGCGAGCGCCTCGCGCTCTGACTCGCTCAGTCGGCCAGACTCGGTCGCCAAATCACGCGCCTCCTCGCGATAGCGCCTCGGGAGACTTCGCGGCGGCGCCCCGTTCCATAGCGCGCGCACCGGAGAAAAGCCATGTCGGAAGATGGAATTTCTGCGACGCTCGCCGCAAGCCGGCCTGAGCTTCGCCGAGAAGCCACGGCGCAACCACATTCTCAGACTGATAGAAACAGCTTGAACATAAATCACCAATTGAATCATGCGGATATGACATATCCTCCATGTTCTGCACGAACTTTGCGCGCGGCCCCGCCGATCCGCGCGTGGATCTGTTCAAGCTCACGGAGAACTTGATGAAGCTCAAGATGAACTTGAACATATTTATCCAATTATATCAGAAAATTACATTGCATATCTAATGTTTCAAATTAATTCGCGGCGCCGACAGCTGGACGAAAAAAAGGCCCGGCGCCTCGCGGCGTCCAGGCCAGGGCCTCGCAGATTTTATGCTTCTCGTGCGACCCGGCTGAGCCGCAGTCGGACGAAATCACTCGCCGGGGGCGACAGCCTTGAACGCGGTCTCGACGGGCTTGAAAACCTCCTTGGCGAGCTCGGTGTAAAGTTCGCCAAGCTTCGTCGCCTCGGCGATGAAGTCCTCATAGGAGCTCTTCGCATATTCGGTCTGGAGGGCGATCGCTTCGTCAATCTTCTTGACGCCGATCAGCTTCTCCGCCAACTGCCGGCTCTTCTCGAAGGACTTCTTCGAATAGTCGGTCGTCTCGGTCGCGATGCCTTGCCAGCCCTTCGTGAACGCCGCCGCGGCAGCGGAAGCGGCTTCGAACTGATCCTTGCCGAACTGCTGCACGCCGTCGAATGTCGTAACCATGGGGTCGTCCCTGAAATGCGGCGCCCCTGACGCCCCTCTGGCGGCAGGCCCGACGCGCGCGATCTTCTCGTTTATATGCAGCGCACAAAAAATGTCAAGTCTTTTGTTGCGACGCAAAATGAGAATCTCATTTCCGCTCGCGGCTTAACCCAGGGGTAACCCAAACGCCTTAACCTCAATCGGTGCAGAGTTTCGGCGCTGCGCGCCGTGGGGCGCGGCGTCCCGCCGAAACGCGTCGTGGTTCTTCTGGGCGAGTCCAATGGCTAAAACTGAGTTTAGCGTGCGCGTCGGGCGTTGGCGGTCCGTGTTTTGCGCATTCTTCACCGTGCTCGCGACATTCGCGGCGATTCTGGCTCTGACGGCGCAAGCCGAGGCGCGGGGGCGACACGGCCGCCACGCCCATCACGGTCGCCACGCGCACCATGCTCGACTGGCGTTCCACCATTCATATCGTCATGGACATTACGGACATCGACACGCGCGCGCCGCGGCGCGCCGGGCTTACGCCGGCGTCGTGGAAAGCGAGGAAGGCTGGCTGACGCCGCGCGGCGTCGCGGCGATCGTGGTCGACGGGCGCACGGGCCGAACGATCTATGCTCTCAACGAGAACGAGCTGCGCCACCCGGCGTCGGTGACCAAGGTCATGACGCTCTATCTGCTGTTCGAGCAGCTCGAAAAGGGCGCCCTGCGCCTCGACTCTCCGCTCATGATCTCGCAATGGGCTGCGTCGCAGGCGCCGACCAAGCTCGGCCTGCCGCCGGGCTCGTCGATCGCCGTCGAGGATGCGATCAAAGCCGTCGTGACCAAATCCGCCAACGACATTGCGGTCGCGATCGCCGAGAACATCGCCGGCGATGAGGAGACTTTCGCCCGCCTGATGACGAGCAAGGCGAGAGCGCTGGGGATGGGCGACACGCATTTCGCCAACGCCTCCGGTCTCCCCAACAGCCAGCAGATCACGACCGCGCATGACCTCGCCGTGCTCGGGCGCGCCATCCAGGAGCGCTTTCCGCGCTACTATCGCTACTTTTCGACCCACTCCTTCGCCTACAATGGCGAAGTCATGCGCAACCACAACCATCTCCTCGAACGCGTCGAGGGCATGGATGGGATCAAGACCGGATATACCGCCGCTTCCGGCTTCAACCTGCTCACCTCGGTCAGGCGCGGTCATCGCCACATCGTCGCCGTCGTGCTCGGCGGACGCACGGCCGTCGCCCGCGACCGGCTCATGGCGTCGCTCATCGAGCGCCACATCGACGCAAGCGGAGAATCACGCGTCGCTTCCGCCTCGACGGAAGCGCAGATCGACGTCGAGGAAGCGCGCGCCGCTCCCCTGGCACGCGAGGCGCGCGAGCAGGAGGACGACTCGTCCCGGTCGGCCTACGCGCCCGAGGAACGGTCGCCTGCTCCACGCGCTGCTGCGAAGGCGGCGACAAGAGAGGAAGCGAAACCGCGACCGGCCTTCGTCTCAGGCATCCAGGCGCGCGCCGACGCGGCGCAGGCGCGCCGCCGCACTGGCGCCGAGCCTCCCGCCCCGGCGACCGACGGCTCGACTGCGCAGCTCCAAAGCCGCCGCGCGCGGCGTGAGGTCGCCGCCGCGCCCACGACGACGCCGCCGGCGATCAAACGCGCCGAGAGCGAGGAGACCCTGATCGCGAAAGCGGAGATCGGCCGTCCGTCCAAGTCAGGCTGGATGATTCAGCTCGGCGCGGTGGACGACGCCGACAAGGCCAACGCGCTCCTGGCCAAGGCGCGCGGCGAGGGACATGCGCTGCCGCCGTCAGCCAAGGCTTTCACCGAGAAGGTGCAGAAGGGCCACGGGACCCTGTATCGCGCCCGCTTCGCCGGCCTGGAGGAGCAGTCCGCCGCCGCCGCCTGCAAATCGCTCAAGCGGTCGGGCTTCTCCTGCTTCGCGACGAAGAATTGAGGAGGGCTGCGATGTCCTTCGCTTCCGACCGCTTCGGCTTCTCGCTGAAGCGCCCCCGCCCCTTCGCCGCGAGCGCGCGCGGACGCAAGAAGAGGCTAGCCGTGATGCCGACGCATGAGCACGTCCTTGGCCTCGTTGACCCGCGCCGCGAGATCCGTCGTCCCGCCGTGGTCTGGATGGAGCTTCTTCATGAGCTCGCGATGAGCGCGCGCGATCTCGCTCGCGGGGGCTCCCTTCTTGAGGCCCAATATCTCATAAGCCTCGTCCTCCGAAATCGTCGCCGGGCGGCGTTGCGCGCGCGCGCCGTCGCGGCTCCGCGCGTCACCCTGACCCTGCGATGCACCACGCCATCCGGAAAACCTGCGGTCGAAATATGCCTCTAGCAAGCGCGCTCCCTCCGGGTCGCTCGCCTGGCAGCGTCCATGCAGTGCGAAGAGCTGCTCGCGGGTGAGTTCGTCGAGCGCCCTGCCCTCTTCAGGCCCCGCGAGCACGACTCCGCGTATCGCCCCGGTCACGCGGTCGAGCTCCATCTCGATCATCGCCGAACGGACGCGCGACACGCCGGACGCCTTGGGCCCCGCGCCAAATCTGGCAAACGGTCCGCCGCGGAAGCCGAGCAGCCAAAATCCCAAGCCGCAGAGCGCGACGCCGGGCACGAGACCGCCGCGAAGGAAGAGCAGCAAGCCGAGCCCAAACGCGACCAAGGCCCCGCTCTTGCGAATGAGGCCAGCGAGCACAGCTGGCGAGGCGTTGGCGAAGCCTCTCAGCAGCAGGTAGATCAAGACAAGCGCCAGAAGTCCGGCGAGCATCGGCATCGGAAACAGTCCCCTCCGCGGCGCAGCCGTGCGCCGTCACATCTGCGCGAGCAGCAGACGCGCCGCAGCTTCGCCCTTATCGGCCCTTTTCTCAAGTTCTTTGAGCCCGCCAACGGCGTAGGCCGCCGCCGCGGCCATGAGGTCGGCAAGCCGCCGCGGCGCGCTGCGGTCGAATGCGGCGTAAGCGCCGCCCGTAAGCCTCGCAATCTCGCAAAAAGCATTTCGCGCAGCCGTGTCCGGGCCTTCATGGAACATGAAGGCTCTCACGCCGAGGAGGCCAAGCTCGCCCGCCGCCTGGCCCAGCGCGTCGACGTCTTCCTCGCACGCGTCGCCGATATAGACGAGCGCGCCCACACGACGGCTCTTCGCTTCGGAACGCGCATGTCGCAGCACCTTGGCGATCTGCGTCCGCCCGGCGCGACAGGAGATCTGCGACATGAACTTGGCCAAACCGTCGCCGCCTGAAACGAATCGGGAGGCGCGACACTCCGAAAAGCCGCGGAAATAGACGAGCTGCACGTCCAATGCGCCCTGCGCCGCCGTCGCGCGGAACATCTCGCCCTGGATCGACTGCGCAAGATCCCACGTCGGCTGCCGGCTCATTGTCGCGTCGAGGGCGAAGATCAATCGGCCGCGCGCCGCTCCCCCCGCAACGATGTCTCGCGCGTCCGCGATGAAGGCGTCGACGTCCCCGCGTCGTCGCGGCGAAAGATCCTGCTTCCCTGTCACGGCGATCGGTCGCCTCGTCTCGTTTCGACTCGACCATAATTATGCGTCCGCCGCCGCGGCGCAAGGGCGCTGGCGGCAGGCGGCGGCCATCGCAACGCGGTTTGCCGCGAGCGGCGCGACGGCGAGCGTGTCCGGCGCGCAGCGTGTGGCGCCCCTCGGTCGCGACGGCGACTGTCAGGAGCCTCGATGGATGCGGGCGGCGGGAAGACTTTCTTCTGGCGCGGCGCAGGCGCTATGCTTGGCGAATGATGCAGAGTCCAGAACTCATGGCGGACCACGCCGCCAAAACGCCGCAAATCGCCGCGCTGCGCGCCGACGACAGCAAGGCTGCGCAAAAGCTCATGTTCGAGTTCGCGCAGCAGTTGGCGCAGCTCGGCTTCCGCATCGGCGGCCTCGTTCAAACGCGCCTTCCCGACGCCGGCGGACGCCTGCGGGTGGTCCTGCAAGATGTCAGTAACGGGACAATCTATCGCATCTCCCAGGATCTCGGGCGGGGATCGGCGGCCTGCAATCTCGACAATTCCGAGCTCGCGCTCGCCTGCGCGGCGGTCGAACGCGCCGCTCATCGAGGCTGCGACCTCATCGTGCTGAGCAAGTTCTCCAAGCAGGAGGCCGGGCGCTCCGGACTGTGCGACGCGTTTCGCGCCGCGATGCTGACCAGAACACGCGTCGTCGCCGCCGTCTCGCCGGAGTTTCTCGCCGAATGGTCGGACTTCGCGGGGCGTCTCGCGGAGTTCGTCGCTTGTGACCGGGCGGCGCTATGGGACTGGTGGGAGCGGCGCGCGACCGTTCGTCACGAGATGCGTTAGTCACGAGATGCGTTAGTAACGGGATGAGTTAGTAACGAGATCAGGGACCGAAATGAGCAAGACGACCAGGGACGGGCGCCACGCCATGCGCGAGCGCACGAGGCTCACACATGCGGGGCGCGCGCCGAAAGACCAGCTCGGATTCGTCAATACGCCGATTTATCGCGGCTCGACCGTGCTCTTCCCGAACGCCGCCGATTTCGAGCGCAACCATGCGCCTTACACTTATGGAACGAAGGGAACGCCGACGACGCGGGCGCTCGAGGAGGCCTACAGCGATCTCGCCGGCGCCGAGCGCACCGTGCTGACGCCTTCGGGCCTCGCGGCCATCACGCTCGCGCTGATGACCGCGACCAAGGCCGGCGACCATGCGCTCGTGACTGACTCCGCCTACCAGCCGACGCGCATGTTCTGCGACGGCGTGCTCAAGCGGTTCGGCGTCGAGACGCAATATTACGATCCCCGGATCGGCGCCGGCGTCGCCGCGCTCATGCGCGACAACACCAGCGTCATCCTCGCCGAGTCGCCCGGCTCGCTCTCCCTTGAGATTCAGGACGTGCCGGCGCTCGCGGCGGCGGCGCAGGCCAGGGGCGCCTGCCTCGTCCTCGATAACACCTATGCGACGCCGCTGTTCTTTCCGCCCCACGCGAACGGCGTGGACCTCAACGTGGAAGCCGGCACCAAATATCTCGGCGGACACGCCGATCTGCTGCTCGGTCTCGTCTCCGCCAATGCGAAATGGTCGCGGCGCCTGCGCGAGACCTATGACGCGCTCGCCATTTGCGCCGGGCCCGACGACGCGTTTCTGGCGCTGCGCGGCATGCGCACGCTGGGACTGCGCCTGCGTGAGCAGGAGCGAGCGGGACTGGAGCTCGCGCAATGGCTCGCCCTGCGGGCCGAGGTGGCGCGGGTGCTCCACCCCGCCCTGCCCTCGCATCCCGATCACGCGCTGTGGCGGCGCGACTTCTCGGGCTCCGCCGGAATCTTCTCGGTCTTCCTGCGTCCGGCGCCCAAGGCCGCGGTTCACGCCTTCCTCGACGCGCTCGAGATCTTCGGGATCGGCTATTCCTGGGGAGGCTATGAGAGCCTCGTCATCCCCTTCGACTGCGGGCGCTTTCGCACGGCGACGCGCTGGGCTCCAGAGGGACCGGCGCTGCGCTTCTCCGTCGGACTGGAGGACGTGGAAGACTTGAAATCGGACCTGCTTCGCGGCTTCGCGCGCCTCGTCGAGACGCGCGATCGCGGCTGAGGGCTAGCTCGGAAAGTAGCGGGAGATGAAGCGTCCAAGATCGGCATTGACGTGTTCCGCCTGCCTCTTCGCGTAGCTGTAGGCGATCCGACCAACGAGGCCGTCGAAATACAGGTGGTCCACCAACCCGATTCCGAGGAAGTTGGCGACGACGAAGGCGAAGAGCGGCGGCGACCTGTTCATCATGACCGCCCAGTGTTGACCATGAAACTTTACCGAGGCGTAAAGCGGCGTCGCAGATTTTGGGGCGTGATTGAAAAAATGCTCACGCCAGCCCCCGCCGCCTTGCAGTAATCATACTTATCAGATAGGATTATAAACGCTGACGGCTTCATCCTCCCCGCGCCGTAGCCAGGAAGCGCCGCAAGCCCGGATGGAAGGCTGCGGCGCTTTGCGCGTTCAGGGCGGATCGTCTCGCAACCCTGCCGTCGCGGCCGCCAAGCTACGGTCGTCCCCGCGTGTGGGGCGGCGCATTCGTTTCAGCGGGCGCCGGCTCGCGAATAGAGACGCTGCTCATATCCGCCATGTGATCGACGCGGCGCAGCCCGCGGAGGCCTTCATATTGCGAGCGCCGCCTTTCGACGAGAATTGAAGCGCTCGCGGCGTCCCGCCTTGCCTTTGGCGTCGGAAAGCGTTCCCGGTTCCTGAAATGGCGAGCCGCGCTCGACGAAGATGGGCTATGTTGCTTCGCCGTGGCGCCATGATAGGGGCTCCGAGGGTTCGACGGAGCCGCTGCGACTACGCCGCCCTGTCCGCGAGCAATCGCCGCATGATTTCGGGATCGCGCTCGATGGCCAGCAACAGTGCGCGGGCCGGCGCGTCTGGGGTGCTTC
>DATHCI010000023.1:0-14308 GCA_035319645.1 Methylocystis sp.
TTGTCGCCGTAGCGGATCTCCGCCGTCGCCACCGTGTCATTCTCGTTGATGATCGGCACCGCGCGCAGCTTCAGGAGCCGCGTCAGGCACTCGCGCGCGTAGAGATAGCGGCGCCGCTCCTCGGTGTCGCCGAAGGTCACGAGGATCTGCCCCGAAACGAGGCCCCGCGCGGCCAGGACTTCGGTCCATACATGCGCGAGGGCGATCTGGCCGACGGCGGCGGCGGCCTGGCTGTCCTCGAGCGGCAGCGCGCCGCCCGGCAGCCCCAGGACGCCGCGCCCGAGCGCCACCGCGCCCGAGGAGACGACGAGCACCTCGGCGCCGCGCTTGTGCAATCCGGCAAGGTCATCGGCCAGGCGCTCGAGCCAGGCGCGCTTGACGGCGGCGCCGAAGGGCTCGACGAGCAGCGACGATCCGACCTTGACGACGATGCGGGAGAAGCTCTTGAGCTCGGGCACGGGAGAGATTTCTTGGGCAGCGCGGAAGCGCGGCAGATAGCAACCGCGAAAAACCCTGTCAAAATCTGCTATTTCGCTGCGGCGAGCCGCAGCATGCGGGCCGACAGAATTTCGCGGGCGCCGGCCACGTCAAGGAGCGTCGCGACGGCGGCGTAGACGACTCCGCCTGATAGGATCTGCGCCGCCATGAGCGGCGCGCCCGGCGCAAGCGCGCGCAGCGGCGCGACGACGCAGAACATCGCTGCGCAGGCGGCGAGCGTTCCGAGAATGTCGCGCGCGGAGGGCCAGCGCGGCTGAAGCGCAAACAGCAGCACGGTGAGCGCCACGAGTCCGGCGACGCTGGAGCAGGACTGCGCCAGCGCGAAGTTCGTCGCGTCCCCTGTCGCCGGCGCGAGCAGGAGGCAGAGCAGATTGGCGAGCACCGCCGCCAGCGCCGCGACGATGAGCGGCGTCAGGCGATGGGCGAGCTGAAAGGCCGGATTGACTGCATAGTTGATCAGCGCAAAGGCGAGCAGCGTCGGCGACAGCAGGGTGAAATAGCGCGCGAACGGTCCCCGGAAGCTCTCCGGCACGAACAGCGCCTCGAAGCTCGGCAGGATCAGCCAGCAGCCGAGCACAGCCGGCGCGACGAGGGCGAAGACGACTCCCATGTTTCTCCCGATGCGCGCGACGCCCGCGGCGGCCCCGGTCGCCTTCTCGTCGCGCACCGCGAGCTGGAACAGGATCACGTCGAGCGCCGAGCCCAAAGCGCCGACGATGCGAATGCCGATCTCGTAAGCCAGCGAGAGCTGCCCGGCCTCGGCAAATCCCAGGGTCTGCGAGACGAGCGCCCGGTCGACGAGCGGCACGGACTGATACAGAAGGTTGGCTGCGATGATCGGCATGCCGTAGCCGACGAATTTTCGAGCGAGCGCCGGCTCCGCCCGGCCTGGCGGCGTCGACGGGTCTTCGAGCAGGCCGGAGCGGGCGGCGACGAGCGCGCCGGCGACGCTGATCGTGAGGCCTGAGAGCGCGAGCGGCGCCGAATGAAAGAGATAGGCGCCGCCGACCGTGAAGGTGAAAGCCAGCACGTTCTTGGCCACGACGAGTGCGCCATAGGCCCGGTCGAGGAAACGCGCGCGGAGCAGCGCGCCGGCTATGTCAAAGACGCCGTTGACGATCGCGACGAGCATGGCGAGCGCCGCAAGATCGGGCGATAGCGGCAAATCGAAGCCCGCGAGATAGGCTGCGAGCGCGAGCGCTACGGCGAAGCCCGCGAGCCAGAGGAAGGCCGCCATGAGCGTCGCGCGGATGTTTGACGGCTCGGCGGAGCTCTGATGCGCGTAGAAGCGCGTGGTCGCGAGGCGCAGCCAGTCGAAGAGCAGCAGCTGAACGAAGACGGAAGCCGAGAGCGCCAGCACGAAGCGGCCATATTCCGCCGGGCCCAAAAACTTTGCGACAAGCAGGCTAACGACGAAGTTGAGCGCGCTATTGGCCGCAAAGGCGAGCATCATCCACATGCGCAGTCTTGTCCCCCACGGCGCCCATGCCGCTTGCCGGATAGTTGCGCGCCAATGCTTACGAGGTGGTTGCGATGGGCTCCGCAAAGGGCAAGCCCAATACATGAGAACAGGAATCCCCCGCCACGTCGTTATGCGTGTTTTGGGGTTGGACAGCGGGATCACGTCCCTTGGCTGGACTCTTATCGACTCGGAGGGCGAGGGGAGCCCACGTCGGGGCGCCATCATGGACGCTGGCGTTCGGATGTTCGACGCGCCCGAGGAGAAGGGTCGGACGGGCGCGAAATTGAAGTCCGAGCGGCGGCGCGTCTTTCGCTGTCAGCGCAGGGTCATTCGTCGCCGTTGTCAGCGCATGAACGAGGTCCGAGGTCTGCTCGCGCGTCGGGGCTTGCCGCCCTCCGCCGACAGCGACGCCCTCGAGCGCCCTGGTCTCGATCCGCGCCGGCTTCGGGTCGAGGGGCTCGATCGCGCCCTGGCGCCGGTCGAGCTCGCTGTCGCACTGGGGCGCATCGCCCGTCACCACGGCTTCAGGTCGAACGCCAGGGGCGCAAGATCGAGCGACGCGCCCGACGAGGCGACTAAGATGAAGAAGGAGATCGCGGCCACTCCGGAAAAGCTCGCCCGCTACGGCACGCCCGCGCTCATGCTACCCCAAGACGAAAGCTTCGTCGTCAACGCGGCTACCGACGTGCGTCGATTCCGCAACCGCGATGGCGACTATTCGCGCTCAATCTTGCGGGCGGACCTCGAGGCCGAGACACGCACGCTGTTTCGCGCACAGGCCCGGGCGGGCTCGCCGCATGCGAAGCCGGAGTTCGAAGAGGAATTCGAGAATGTCGCGCTCTTCCAACACCGGCTGCAGGCAGGCGAGCACCTCGTCGGGCCGCGCCCTTTCGTGCCCGATCAGCGACGTTCGCCCCGCCGCGGCTATTCAATCGAGTTGTTCCGCCTGCTCTGTCGCCTACGAAATTTGACATTGCGCGAGGGGCCAGGGAATTCGCCGGTCGTCGCGGAGCGCCGTGAAGATGGCCCGCTCCAAGGGGCCCGCCGCGCGCCGCCCAGACGCCAAATCTCGCGAATAAAGCGTCGCGACGGCGCAGAATTTTATTGGAGTTTCCTTATATCAAGGTGCGGACCACGTATTGAAGCACGACTGATAACTATCTGCTGTCTCATGCACCATTGACGCGCAGCATTTTCGCGAAGGATCATCAGCAGCCAGATCGAGCGCGCCGATAAACAACGTTCTATTAACAAATTTACTTAGATTACTGGAGTATTTATGCATTAGCCCTATTGACGCCACAATTATAAAGATTTATCAAGCAGCTTGGGCGGCGCCCATCAAGCAAACAAGCGTCCCGGATCGCCCGTCTGCGCGTCGAAATCGAACGGGGACATACGCCCCGCTCGCCCGGCTGCTCGGGCGGAGGAGATCGACATGTAAGCAACACGGTTGGTCGTGACCGCACGATGGTGCGGGCCGTTAGTAGCGTGCGTAGGAGTCCGTCGGAAACATGAAGAAGCCAATCGCGTCATTGGCTGTCTGGCTCGCCTTGAGCTCAGGCGCGGCATTTGGTCAGAGCGTCCTCACGCCGGTCGCTACGACGTCTCACAAGGGCAGCCTTCTGATCTTTCCGCTGATCACGGTCGACCCGACCTTCGCGACCGATACGGTCATTCAAATTTCGAGCGACAGCCCGGCGTCGGCGGTTCACATACTCTGCACCTATGTGAACGAGTTGAACGGTCGGGTCAATTTCGGTTTCGACATGGCGCCCAATCAGACGGTGACCTGGGAGGTCGGGACCTCGAACGGCAACGACATCGCCGCGGGCGCCTTTCCGGTCTGGGTGGGGTCGCCATCCTACGCCAACGGCAGCGTCTATCGGGGCGAACTCGTCTGCTTCGCGACGGACACTGTCGCAAGCCAGCAAATTTCCTTCAACCATCTGCTGGGAACGGCGACCGTGCTCTCCGGCCTGCCCACTGCGTCAGGTCCTTCGACGGGCCCCAAGACGGCCTTCAGCTACGGCGCTTGGTCCTTCGTCGCGCGCGACGACTTCGGCAACCCGACCGGCGACGGCTTGGCCGTCGGGGCGCCGGGGCGGCTGCTCCTGACGGGCGGCGGCCTCGGAACTTACGACGCGTGCCCGGCGCTCAACACCGCGAGTTTCATGCCGATTGGCGCGACTGTCGGAGACCTGACCGTTCTCGACAACCGCATGAGCGTGGTCAGCTGCAATCAGGATCTTCGCCAGGACTTCGCGCTGCATCCGACAAAGCTACAGTTCACGGTGCGGACCGCGTTCGAGGAATCCTTCGACGCCGGCTGGGAGTGCGTGAATAATGTCGAGACCGTGCGGCTCGACGCCGGCAATTCCGCGCTGACGAACCCGTCCAATTTCTATGTTTCGACAACCAAAACCGCGAGCGCGCGCCTCGAGGCGGCGGGCGTGTCGAGCGACCGATGCTCTGGGCCGACCGAGAACGTCGGCCTGCTCGGCCTGATGATCTCCGTGGTCGGCATCAACGACCAGACCGCCGATCAGGTTGTCGCCAAGCCCATGACGACTGTGGGTTCGAGCCAGGGACTGACCAACAACGGACAGCAGAGCGGCTTCGTCTATTGGGACCCCGGCCGGAATCCATAAAGCATTCGAAGCAGCGACGCTCGTAGCTACAGGCCTAGGCCCGCGCGCCAGCAGATGCGCGCGCCGCAGAAATCTGAGAGATGGAGTCTTGCCGCCGGCTCAGAGCCCCGGCCGCGCTATTCCGTGTTGCGACGCAGGCGCACCACGACGTCCACCCGGGCGATCTTGAGCCCCGCCGGCGGAGCGGGGAGATCGTGGAGCGCAACCGTCGCGCCAGGGATGTCATAAAGCTCGCCGTCGTCCTCGAGCAGAAAATGATGATGCTCCGAGACATTGGTGTCGAAATAGACGCGCGTCCCGTCGACGGCGATCTCGCGCAGGAGTCCTGCCGCCGTGAACTGATGCAAGGTGTTGTACACCGTGGCGAGCGAGACGGGCATCTGCGCCGCGGCCGCTTCGTCATAGAGGCGCTCCGCCGTCACATGACGGTCGCCCCTGCCGAAGAGCAGCTCGCCGAGCGCCACGCGCTGGCGGGTCGGGCGCAAACCTGCAGCCGCAAGCTGCGCCGGAATGGCGCTCTTCGCGCACTCTGCGTCCACGAGGTCGTCGCGCGCGGCGTCGGATTCGAGATCGCTGTCCATAAAGGTGATAATAGGCGCGGAAGGTTGCAGATGACAACCCCCTCCGCCGCTTCCCGGGCAATCGGGCGAACGCTTCAATCCCACCGTCCTCATCCCGAGGAGCCCGCGTTCGATTCACGTCTGTTCGTCAACCTCTGTTCGTCAACTTGTCGACACGGCCTAATATAGCTTCAATAAAAACCGCATTTGCTCCGACTGAACCCGATCGTCCCTTTTCGTTTTCTCCCAGAGACTATCGGGTTGGTTCTCCGCTTGAGCTCGCAGCCAACCCGCCGGACGCCTGACGGCGACCCTTGGAATGGAACGCTTCTGCGCCTCGATTGAAAGGAGAATATCGTCCATATCATTGTGAGACCACCGGGTTACATCGAAGTCAAACAGGCTCGATATGAACGCGCATGTGCCAGCTCCCAACTCGTGGACGTGAGCGTGCTGTCTCAATTCAGCCCTCAAATGAAAACAGAGCGCATCTCGAATATAAGATACGTGCGGAGGCATAAAAACCCTGCCGTGCACGCCCACCAGCGCCCGTCCATGCGCCTCCGCCAGCACGGAAGCCAGCGTGGAAGCGTGGTCGGGTGGATAAATGATATCGTCGTCGAACAATAACAGAATGGAGGGCTTCTCCAGCCGGCTCAAGGCGAGAAAGCGACTGCTGGCATGGAGATTTCCAAGCTCTTCCATCCGAAATGTAGATATCTTCGGATTTCCGTTCAGAAAGACGGGGACCGACTGGAAATTGTCTAGATAGACGAAGACGTGGTCTACCTGCGGAAGCATCGAGTTCAGGGCTTGCTCAAACCCCTCCAAACGAGTTGGCATTGTCGCAATGGACGCGATGCGCGGCATCGAAAGGATGGTTTCGCCGGAAAAAACCATTTTCTGATCACTCCCTCATTGCGATATGCCAGACGATTTCATGGAGTGTGGGCCTGAGGGGCGAGGCGGGAGTGAATTTGGCGGGTTGCGGCGTCTCCGGGTGCTGGCTGGCGTAAAGGCCCACCAGTTGCATTTTGCACGCGGCTTCATTGGCGCTCATGACATGGAGCGACGGGGCCAAGTCGGCGCTTGCAAAGATCTGCGCAGCAAGCTTCAGCCCTGCTTCGCGCGCTCTCGGCGCGCTCGCATAATGCAACTCCTCGTAAAGATGCAGCGTACAACGGCTGCGCAATTGATCGAGCGCCCCGCGCACGGCAAGTAGGGTCGATAAATGGTCGCGATGACCACCCATGCCCATAGGGCAATAAAGATTGACCGCTCTGGGATCGCCGCCCGACGGCAAGAGGCCGAGTAGGAACGGGATGAGGCGCTTTGAGGTTCGCGCAACCGCGGTCTCAAGATTAGCGAGTTCGAACGGCTGGTAGCCTATGAGGCTCGGCTCCTCTAACGCGAGATCGTGGCGATTGAGGCCGGCCGCACGCATGAAGGCGAGATCCTCCTGCAGGCGGATCGCGCTGATCGCCTCGGTCCGCTCCTCCGGGTCAAAGGGGAGGGGCAAATTCAGCGCCACATATTGGCTGCGCGTAAAGATATTCACAATCTCGCCACCCTGCCGACTGGCCAAATGGCCGAGAGAAAAGCAGACGTCGTCATGATGGGGCGAGAGATATATTTGCACGCGGTAACCGGGATTCGCCGGATGGGTTCTGGTCCGGACGCGAAGATTCCCCAATTTGATGCTTCTGACAAGGCGGGGCCGCAGAGTCGGAGCCGCAGGATCGTGACCGATCCGCCGACGCCAAATCTGGCGGGGCCGTCAGCGCCTCGGGCGAGGATGACGAAAAGTCCCAAAACTGTCACCCATCCGTCCGGTCCGCTTTGTTACCCGTGCATCCGCTGGACAGAGGGGGTCGCCATGTCCTCCAGAAAAGCCGGCTTCGACCTCGCGCCCGGCCATTTCATCCATCCGGGGCGCGCGGCGCGAATGGAAACTCAGTTCGTCAAATGCGGCGCTGTCTGGATCGTAGTCGTGAACAGGGTGTTCATCGCCTGGGCGATGTCCTGGTCGGTCGTGACTTCGAAGAACAGCCCGGGCGACGCGCAGGCCTGCAGGTTCGGGCCGATGCTCGGCTGGAACGGCGCAATCCAGGTGTTGTACCAGGCGTTGGTCGGCAGCGGGAAGTATTCGGTGTAGAGCACGGCGATCCTGATCCCGCGGTTCTTGACCGTGGCGCAGAAGCTCGTGTCCATGAGCGCCTGCACGCGGCTGCCGGCGACATTGGCGTCCTCCACGCCATCTGTCACGATGAACAGGACCTCCTGCGGCGTCGAGCCCAGCGCCCCGGTTCCGGGACTGGGCATGATGCCGTTGATCTCCGTCATAGCCGAGCTGAAGTCGGTGTCGGTGTCGTTGTTCTGGTCATGGCTCGTCAACCAGCCGTTCTGCCACACCGTAAGCTGCTCGATGTTCTGGGAGGCCGTCGAGACCGTGTTCATATTGCTGTTGAGCTGAATGACCGTGCTGAAGTTGATGTCGAAAGTATAGATCGCCATTCTGTACTGGGCGTTGTTCGTCGCCATGTATTTCGTCGCGCTCTGCGTCATGGCCGCGACGGCGCCTTTGACGTTGTCGATGCGCAGCGGCACGCCGAGGTTTCGCGCCAGCGTGTAATTGTCCACGCCCCCCGGATTGCCGAGATTGTCTCCCGCCGGGTTGAGCTCGTGACAACCGAAGGCGCAGCCGCCCTGGCTCGGCGTCGCGGCGACCATCGTGTCGATGCCCGCGGTCGTCGCCGCGATCGCCATGGAGGGCGAGGTGTCCAGCAGCAGATAATAGTCGATGTTGGGGTTGATCTGTCCGGCCGAGCCCGCGCCGCCGCTGAGCGACGTGGTGTGAATGCCGTAGAGGCCGGTGAAGACATTGGCCGCGCTCGCAGTGTAGGCGACGTTGACCGTGCGGCCGACGCCCTGGTCCTGCACCGTGATCGTCACGCTCGGCGCCGACGCGAGGCCGCGCAAGGATCCGACCTCGGCGTTGAACATGGCGAGGGCAGCGGCCTGCGCCACCGCCGCCGGCTGACCGCGCATGGTCGGCGTCAGCGCCGAAAGCGCAGCGGCGTCGGAGGCCGCATCGAGCCGGTCCTTCAGCCGGGCCGCGTTGGTATAGTCGAGGCCCATGCCCATCGCGAACACGACCGGGATGGCCACGAGCCCGAACAGCATCGCCACGTTGCCTTCACGCGCGTCGTCGAAATTCTTGAAATTCGGGAATGACATAGCCTGCTCCTCCGCACGACGTGACAGGATCGTTCGTGCGCGGAGCGTCGTCGGGAAATGCTTAGCGAATGTCTTACCGATTCGCTAAAATTTTACGCGATCGGGCCGAACCTCCGGTGAGCTTCAGCTCAATTATCTGAAATATTTAGCGTTTAAGCATTTCGTAAGATTTGCGGCGACGGGGCTGGCCTCAGCCGCCAAAGCCGAGCTCGCGACGCACGCGCGCCGAGTAGCCGTAGAGATCCTCACGCAGCGCCAGCCGTCCGTAGTCGTCGACGAAGGCCGTGAAATATTCGACGTGCACGGGCAGCGGCGGGGTGAGATTGATGTAGCGCTCCGAGGCGCCCACGAGCTTTCGCACCCGCTCCTCCGACCAGCCGCTTCCCGGCCCGAGCACGGCGACGGCGAGCGCGAAGGGGTCCTCCACCCGCATGCAGCCGTGGCTGAAGGCGCGGCGGGCCGAGGCGAACAGCCCGCGCGACGGCGTGTCGTGCATGTAGACGGCGAAGTCGTTCGGAAAGATGAATTTGACGCGCCCCAGCGCGTTGTCCTCGCCGGGCGGCTGGCGCACCATGAGCTTGCCATGCGCATAGCTGACCTTCCAGCCGCGCGCGGAGAGTCCGGAAAGATTGCCCCCGTGCTTGGGCAGCAGCTCATTGCGGATGATCGACTGCGGCACATACCAGGACGGATTGACAATGACCGACTCCATCCCGCTCGAGAACACGGGCGTCGGCGTCCCCTCCTTGCCGACGATGACCCGCGCGCGATGCGTCACGGAGCCGTCGCGCACGACGGCGAGCTCGAATTCGGGAATATTGACCTCGACATGTGCGGCGCCGAGGTCCCGCGGCAGCCAGCGCCAGCGCTCCATATTGGCGAGGATCTCCGCCTCCAGGCGGGAGGGCGACATCTCCGCGGCCTTCTTGCGCCGCGCCGCCCGCTTCGCCGCGCTCAGCGAGTCGTCGAGCGGATCGTCGGCCGTCTCCGCGGCGGCCAGTGTATCCACGCCGTCGAGCGAGTGATGGGCGCGCAGCTCCGCGAGCTTGCCGCGCAGCTGCTGATAGCCATAGTGCGGCGGATTATAGTCGCGCAGGGCGTCGCCGGCGGCAAAGCCCTGCGCCGCCAGACGCTTGAGCGCGGCGCCGGCGTCTGGCAGCGGCGGGCGCGCCGCGATAAGGCGCGAGATGCGCTCCGGATCGACCCGCGATCCAGAGGCCTGCGCGACATAAGCTGCGACCGCCTCGGAGAGCGAGAATTCGTCTTCCAGCCGAGCGGCGGTCTCGGTCGCCGGAATCTTGTAGACGCGCAAGTCGAGACCGTCATCGGCGGCTTCGCGGAGGCGCCGCGTCACCGCCTGCGCCGCCTCGCTCCAGGCGCCGCCGACCTGCCACAAGGGCTCGAAGGACCGCGCGGCGTAAACCTCGAGGATTGCATTGCGACCGCGCCGCCGCTCCGCGCCTCTGCCGCCGCGCCGCCAGTCGTCGAGCGCCAGCGCCAAAGCCTGCTGAGGGGGCTCGAGGGCGTCGAAGGCGAAGTCGCGCTCATCGAGGGGAGCGGCGTACGAGGGCTGGATCGTCGTGATCGGCGACGCCTCGAAAGGCGCGAAGAGCTCCGGATCCGGCGCAGGGTCGCGCTCCGCGGCGGCGCGCGGCGCAAAGGCGAGTGAGACGATCGCCGGCGGCGGCTTCAGGAGGCTCCGGCGCGGCGCGCCGGCCTCCTGCGCGACTGCGGACGAAAGCCCCCACGCGCAGAGCGTCGCGTAAACGCCCGCCACCAATCTGGAACTCGCCGTCATGGATATTCCCGCCTCAAGCGCTGATGACGCCTGAACGAATCCATAGCATATTTGGGGTGGATGGACTGTTGCGAAACCGCCAAAGATTCCACCCATCGCGCTTCCGGAGCCCGCCCCATGACCGACGATCCCAACGCCGTCCCCGGCAAAATTCTCATCGGCGCGAGCGGCGGGACGCCGGCGAATCGTATTTACCGTTATCTTTTGCTGCCGCTCGGCAACCGGCACGGATTGATCTCCGGCGCGACCGGCGGCGGCAAAACCGTCTCGCTGCAACGGCTGGCGGAAGGTTTCTCGAAGGCCGGGACGGCGGTGTTCCTGGCCGACGTGAAGGGCGACATCGCCGGCCTCTCGCAGCCGGGCGAGTCGCGCCCCGCCTTCGTCACGCGCGCGAAGGAGCTCGGGCTCGACTATGCGCCCGACAAATTCCCGGTGGTGTTCTGGGACATTTACGGCGAGCAGGGCCACCCGGTGCGCGCAACCGTCGCCGAGCTCGGCCCCTTGCTGCTCTCGCGCATGCTCGACCTCAACGACACGCAGGAGGGCGTGCTCAATATCGTCTTCCGCTACGCGGACGAACAGGGCCTGCTGCTCCTCGACCTGAAAGACCTGCGCGCCGTGCTGGGCCTGGTCGCCGACAATGCGAGCGAGGTGCAAACGAAGTACGGGAATGTTGCGCCGGCCACGATCGGCGCGATCCAGCGTCAGCTGCTCGTGCTCGAAACCCAGGGCGGCGACAAGTTTTTGGGCGAGCCCGCGCTCGACCTCAACGACTTTCTCGCCAGGGACGCGAACGGGCGCGGCTACGTCAACATTCTCGCCGCCGACAAGCTCATGCGGGCGCCGCGGCTCTATGCGACCTTCCTCCTGTGGATGCTGACGGAGCTTTTCGCCCATCTGCCGGAGGTCGGCGACCTGCCGGCGCCCAAGCTCGTCTTCTTCTTCGACGAAGCGCATCTCCTGTTCAACGATGCGCCGAAGAACCTGCTGACGGCGATCGAGCAGGTCGTGCGGCTCATCCGCTCCAAAGGCGTCGGCGTTTATTTCGTAACGCAGAATCCGCTCGACGTGCCCGACACGGTGCTCGGGCAGCTCGGGAATCGCATCCAGCACGCGCTACGCGCCTTCACGCCGCGCGACCAGAAGGCCGTGCGCGCCGCAGCCGAAACGTTCCGGCAGAACAAGGCCTTCGACACCGCCGAGGCGATCACGCAGCTTGGCGTCGGCGAGGCGCTGGTCTCGATGCTGGACGCCAAGGGAACGCCCGAGGTCGTCGATCGCGCCCTCATCGCGCCGCCCGTGTCGCGCGTCGGGCCCATCACGCCGCAGGAGCGGCAGATCGCCATCGAGTCGAGCCCGCTGTTCGGACTCTACGACACGCCGATGGACCGCGAGTCGGCGTTCGAAGTCCTTCAGAAGCGCGCCGGCAAGCGCATGGAGACGGCAGGCGCCGGGCCCGCGAAGACAGACGCATCCGGGGCTCAGCCTGCGAACGAGAGCGGCGGGGTGCTCGGCAAGCTCGGCGGCATCCTCGGGGGCCTTTTCGAGCGGAAAAATCCCAAGCGCATGTCGCCGGCGGAGCTCGCCATGCGCGCGGCGCTGCAGTCGGCGGCGCGCTCGGTCGGCACGCAGATTTCGCGCGAGGTCATGCGCAATATTTTTGGCGGCATGTCGCGGTGAGCGTCGTTGCGTTTTCTTGCTGTGAAAGGCTTCAACGTTCAGTCAGAAATGGCGACGAACAGAACGCGCTTGACGCAAGGACCCGGATGAAAAGCCCCGCTCGAGGGGAGAGCGTATCGAGCGGGGAAGTTGGGGGCCTTCACACGTGGAGATCGTCCGCGTGAAGGTGTCTTCGCCGGCTTCCGGCGAACTCTGCGCCGATCAACGCAAGGCCTTGACGCCTTCTTCGCCGAGCAGCGCGCGCAAGCGTCCGAGGATCAGCAGCGTCACGCCGAAGCTGCCGAGCGACATCCACCCAAAGAACACGAAACCCCAATGCAGGGGCCCGGCAAAGCCTTCGTCGAGCGACCAGAACGTGTGACCCCATTCGTTGAAGGCGACGTTCGGCAGAGTCATGAAGGTGCCGACGACCAGGACGACGAAGGCAAGCGCGTAGCCCTTGGCGAACAGGGGCAGGCGCGTCTTCGCGTAGAAATAGGCGGCAAGGCCCAGCACGACAAAGGTTGGATAGGCGATGTAGAAGGTGATGATGTTGCTCGGCGTGAAGTCCGTGTCGCGCACCGCGGTCATGTGCCAGACGGCGGTCTGCTCGGTGAAGAAGCTCAGGCCGAAAAAGAGCGCGAGCGCGAAGAGCGTCAGCCACTGCGCGAGCGTGAAGAGGCGGCTGACCTCCTCGCGCGGCGCCAACGCATCGAGATGGCGGTCGCGCGTGCGCCAGAAATAGCCGACGACGCCAATCGCAGCGAGGAACGCGGCGGCGACACCGGCCGTCAGCAGATTGCTCCAGTAGAGCTGATACTCCGGCGAGAAGGAGTCGAGTCCCGTGCTCCAGCCGAAAAACTCCTCGTAAAGCCTCAGCGCCGCGGCGAAGGCGAAGAGCGCGGGCGCGCCGATGAGCAGGGTTCTGCGGCTGAGACGGGTTTGTGTTTGCACGCCGACGCCTTGCGTCGCGGCGATGTCCTTGACGGTCATGATGCGCCTCCTTGGGCGAATGATTTGGGTCGCGTCGCTGGTTTTCGCGCGACGCAGCAATTCTCTCAGGCTGGCCTAGCCGATCCCTGATGGGCCGTGCCTGCGACGATTGGTCGATGGAGGGTTAGACGAACGGCAATGGCGGCGCGCGCGCCGCGAGCGACGCCAGTTCCGGCGGCGTTCCCGGCGCGTCGGCGACGTATCGCCAGGCGGGCGCGGGCAAAGCCTGGCGCGGAGCGACGGCGCGCAGAATGGGAATGCGATCAAGCGGATCGTCGAACGCGGCTTGATGCAGGATGCAGCAAGCGACGTGATGGCGCAGCGGCGCGGCGGGAACGCCCCCCGGCGCCGCATCGCTATTCTGCAGCGGCGCGCAGGCGAAGATGTCGCCGGCGCCGGCAGGCGCGGCGCTAACCGACGCGCCGGCGAGAAGCGCTTGAAGGACGATCGCGCAAACGGCCGCCCACGCCCCAAAGGCGTTGATTCCTGGCAAGCGTATCATCGACGGCTTGGTCACGCTGTGGCCTCAGTGCGTATCCATTGAATAGACGCCCCCCTGGCGTGGGTCAACAGCAGCCGACGGCTTTCCCACGATTTGGGCAAGCGAGAGCGGAGCGGACCAGGACGAGAATGCCTTTGGTCGTCGGCTCGATCCGGGCGCCCTCATCGCCCAAGCAAGGTTTTATCGGGCGCAAAGCGCGGCGCTTCGTCGCAGGGATCACCGACTGTCGCCCAAAACGCGAGCACGGCGTGCAACCAAAGGACGTGTGAAACGAATGAGCGCCGACGAGCATATGAAATTTTATGAAGCCAAGATCAATCTCCGCCGGTTTGATGACGTCGAACCGCTCATTTCGCCGCATGCCCTCTTTTGGTTCACCGACGGCGCCCATCGCGGGATCACCGAAATAAGAGCCGCATTCGAGCGAACATGGGCGACGCTCCAAAATGAGATTTATTGGCTCGAAGACCTCGAATGGATCGGTCTGAGCGACTCCGTCGCAAGCTGCACATATCGCTTCTGCTGGAAAGCTGAGATAGACGGTGAAATATTTGAGGGGACGGGCCGCGGCACGACAGTTCTCAGAGTCGAAAATGGCGAATGGAAAATCATTCACGAGCATCTCAGCCGTATCCCAAATTGATGGAAGGAGACTTTCCACTGCAAGAATTTTTCGGGCCGCCTCGAAATTCTTCTTTAACCACAACGGGTCAGACTTGCGCCTCGAGCACAGCCTGCCGCGACAGGCGGCGTGAGGACGCAGTTCGATGACGAGTCTCGACGCTATCCCAAACTCTTCCGCCCCGACACGGCGCGCGCTGCTGCGCCTCGGGGCCTTCGCCGCGCTGGCGCTGCCGGCGCGCGCGCTCGCCGACTACGGCCCGCCCGAGGCCTATTCCAGCAATGAGGTGATCGAAAGCGGCCATCGCTTCTTCGGCTCGCTGTCGC
>DATHCI010000024.1:0-4631 GCA_035319645.1 Methylocystis sp.
ATCTGGATGCTGGTTGGCGGCGATGAAGCGGAAGGCCACGGAATCGTAGGTCGCGCGCTCCAGCTTGCGGCTGGAGAACACGCCCGTCGCATAGCCATAGATGAGCAGCCCGAGCAGCACGCAGGGATGATAGGAGGCGGACCCAGAGCCGCGATAGCTTCCCGCCATGGCGGAAAGATCGAGGCTCTCGACGACCTCGACGACGAAGCGCGCCAGATGTTTCTCGGGCAACCAGTCGTCGACCGAGGGCGGCAGCAGGAAGCTCGTCTCGCGATCGACCGGTCGGAAGTTGCCCATGGCTCAAGCGCTCGCGACGTTTCGAATCAACGCCCGATCGTAGCGAAGCGTTCAAGCTGCGATAAGTGGGTAAGTCCGACAGGCTGCTAGGTCGCCTGCAAGGTCTTGCACAGGAAGGTGCGGGCGAATCCGACGGGAAAGCCGTCGATCCGCCCGCGCCGCGAAAATCCCAGCCGCTCGTAGAAAGCCGCCGCGCCCTCGTCGAAAGTGTCGAGATAGATTCCGACGCAAGCCCGCCGTTGCGCCTCTGCTTCCGCGCGCGCCATCAGCCCGCGTCCGATCTCCCTGCCGCGCCATTGGGGCGCGACGTAAAAGTGGCGGATATAGAGCCAGCGCCAGTGCGAGACGCCATTGAGGCCGGCGACGAGCGCGCCATTCTTGCGCAGGACGATCGTCAGCGGACGTTCGTCACGCGGCCCGAAACGCGCTGCGACCTCCGCGCCGAGCTGCTCAGCGATTTCGCGCGTCTCGGCGGCGTCGCTTGAGGCAATTTCGAAGGACGTCGCATCCGCGGCGCGGCTGTCATGATAAGGGTCATGCATGATCGTCCGCGCTCTCCTTCTGCTTGCGATCGCGCTCGCCGCGGTTCCGGCGCGCGCGCAGGAGCCCGCCTGCGGGCTCCCCGTCCGGACGGAAAAGCTCGGCGAATATCGCCCCGTTTTCCTCGCCTGCGTCAATGGCGTCGACGAGAGGCGCCTCGCGATCCGTCAGATGACGTCCGGCGCCGACTCCTTGCTGCTGCTGGTCGACGCGCAGTCGCTGACGACGACGCTGGAGCCGGCGAACTGCTGGCGTTGTGCGGAAACGACGGACGAGGCGGAGGCGGACGCGCGTTTCCTGCGCGCGCTCCAGAAGCCGCCGCCCGGTGCGACGCCGAAGGCGCTCGAAAACGCCGGCCTCGTGCATAGTCCCGATAATATGGGCGCCTTCGTCACCGGCGATCTCTGCCCGAGCCGGCGGCCGCTCGACCGCGGCTTCCTCGAGCGCCTCGCCAGGGAAGGGCCGGGGACGCCGATCGCCCTTTCGGTCTCGGGAGCTTGGATCAAGAATCACGCCGCCGATCTCGACTGGCTCAAGCGCGAGGACCAGAGCGGCGCCTTGAAGATCTCCTGGGTCGATCACTCATACAGCCACCCCTACGTCAAGGGGCGTCCCGACGCGCAAACCTATCTGCTCACCCCTGGCGTCGACATGGACCGGGAGATTTTCGCGACCGAGCAGCTCATGATCGAGAATGGCCTCACGCCCTCGGTCTTCTTCCGCTTTCCGGGGCTCGTGTCCGACGCGGCGCTCATGGAGCGGCTGCGCGCGGCTCACCTGATCGCGCTCGGCGCCGACGCCTGGATCGCGCTCGGGCTTCGCCCGCGGCCGGGCTCGATCGTGCTTGTGCATCCCAACGGCAATGAGCCGGTCGGACTGAAGATGCTATCGCGAATTCTCGACCAGGGCGGCGCGCCGAAGCCGCTGCGACCGATCGAGGACGCGCCTGCCGGGCCTTAGGGCCTGTCCGGAGATAGACGAATCGGGTTTTCAGGAAGAAAGGACCAGGGGATTCCCTGCGGGCGTGGGTTGTCGTAACGCCTGCGCATGATCGATGTAGATTCGCCGAACCAACGTCAAGCGGCGGCGGCGCGTGTGCGCCGCCAGCGAAGCCAAAGCCGCTGGCTGTGGGGGTACGGCTGTGTCCGAAAACCAGCCTGTGATCTGTGTCGATACGAAAAAGAAGGAGCTGGTCGGCGATTTCAAGAACGCCGGGCGCGACTGGCGGCCGCAGGGCGAACCGGAAGAAGCGCGCGTGCGCGACTTTCTGATCGAGGAGCTTGGACGCGCCGTTCCTTACGGCGTTTACGGTCTAGCCGCCAACATCGGCTGGGTCGGCGTCGGCGCCGACAACGACACGGCGGCCTTCGCGGTTCAAACCCTTCGCCGCTAACGGGAAGAAATCGGCCGCGTGCGCTATCCTTTGGCGACGCGGTTGGTGATCACCGCGGACGGCGGCGGCTCCAACGGTTCACGCCTGCGTTTGTGGAAATGGGAATTGCAGCAGCTGGCCGACGAACTCGGCATGACGATCGAGGTTCATCATTTCCCGCCGGGGACCAGCAAATGAAACAAGATCGAACATCGACTGTTTTCGTTCATCAGCATGAACTGGCGCGCCACGCCCTTGGCCAGCTACCGCGTGATCATCGATCTGATCTCCGCGACCATCACCAAGACCGGGTTGAAGGTCTACTGCGAACTCGATGAAAGCCTCCATCCCAAAGGCGTCGTGGTCTCCGACGAGCAGATGGATAGCCTCAACATCACTCGCGCCGAATTCCATGGCGAATGGAATTACGCCATCGCTCCGTCAAACCAACCAAACACAGCGGTTAGTTCCTGGCAGGCCCCAAGCAGCACGCTCGCGCCGCCCTGCGCTTATGCAAGAAAGCGGTCCAAAAGCGGTCCAAGGACTCGACTCCCTGACCGGCAGCGAGCATTCTAGCGCCTCATCGCACAAGTGAGGCACGCCATGGTTGACAAAACCGAAAAGCGTTCGTCAGTCATCCCCTTCGAGCTCGCTTTGGAAGCAAGCGCCAATGCGCCCTTCATTTATTTTGAAAAGATTCCCAATTTCGGTTTCAACCACGGAATTGTAAACATCACTCTTGAAGCTCTGCGCTACACCGCGCAAGAGGGGAACGTCGTTACTGATCGCGTCATCGTCGCTCACCTTCGAACAAACGCCCAAGGTCTCGCGAGCTTGAAAAATGCGATTGAAGGGATTCAGCTTCTCGCACAAAAAACCGAGCCAGGAAGGCCAAATTAGCTTTTATCGCTTTCCTTTTCCTTCGGCGGTCGCCCGCGCTTCTTCGGACTCGCGCCAGAAGCCTATTCCGGTATCATGAAGGTCTAGCGCAACAAGGATCAACACCCATACACCGCCCCAGAGGACTCACGCGAACCCGCCCCTTGGGTCATCCCGTGGGAGCTTCGCGAGGAGGGGGCGATTCGCCCCCTAAAAATCGCCGTGGAAGCGCCACCTGCTTAGGCGTCCATCTCTGTCATGGCGCTTCCTCTCGATCGCTAAACAAGATCGACTCCGAAACGCCGGAAGGACGCAGATAGCGGATGAGCTGACGCACGGCGTTGGCGTGCAGCCGCGTCTGCTCCACGCGGGCGCGCGCGGCGGCGTCGATCTCCTCGGCGCGCGCCGAACGGACCTCGGCTTCGAGCCTCTGCAGATCATGACCGAGAACGCCATGCCGGCAGGCGATGGACACGAGCGCGCCCTTCGTCACGCTCATCACGCCGCCGCGGACGGCGCAATAGCGCTCCGTCCCTTCAAACGAGCGCCACCGCACGACGGAAGGCGGCAGCACCGTCAGCAAATCGGCGTGGCCCGGCAGGAGCCCGAAACCGCCGCTCTGGTCCTCGGCGCGAACGCTCCGCACGTCGCCTTCGTCGAACAGCACGACGTTCGGGGTCGTGATGGTGAGCCGCAACGCCTTTGTCATGTGCTCTCCTCCATGATGTCGTGGGCTGCGTCAATGCGAGCCGGAGGCTCGCGCTCCTCGGACCGCGAGCCCCGGCTCGCCCGCTAGCAGCTTGCTTTATCCAAATTCACGGGCGAGACGCGCGCCAAAGCCGCCCCGCCAAATTCGACGAAGCAGGACACTAGGTCTCTCGCACCTTTGCGGCTTTCTCCTTCTCTTCCGCCTCGCCGACCGCGCCGATCATATAGAAGGAGCTTTCGCGCCAGTCGTCGCAGGCGCCCGAGAGGATCGCGCGGCAGCCCTCGAGCGTGTCGGCGAGCGGAACCGAGCGCCCCGCTGTCCCGGTGAAGACCTCGGTGACCGCGAAGGGCTGAGTGAGAAAGCGCTGCAGACGCCGGGCGCGCCCGACCAATTTCCGATCCTCGGCTCCGAGTTCCTCGACCCCGAGCAGCGCGATGACGTCCTGCAATTCGCGATAGTGCTCGATCACCCGCCGGACTTCGGTTGCGACGCGGGCGTGCTCCTCGCCGACGACGAGCGGATCGAGCAGCACGGAAGAGGAGGCGATGGGGTCGATCGCCGGATACATGCCCTCCGCCGCCATCTGCCGGGACAGCACGACCATGCTGTCGACATGCGCGGCGATGGTCGTCACCGCGGGATCGGTGAAGTCGTCCGCGGGAACGTAGACCGCCTCGATCGCCGTCACGGCGACGCCGCCAACCGAGGCGATCCGCTCATGCACCGCCGCCACTTCGCTCGCCAGCGTAGGCTGATAGCCGACGCGCGACGGCAGGCGCCCGAGCAGGCCCGAGACCTCCGCGCCAGCCTGGACGAAGCGGAAGATGTTGTCCA
>DATHCI010000025.1:0-14937 GCA_035319645.1 Methylocystis sp.
TGCAGAAGTCGGCGCGGTCGCGGGAGATCGCGCGATCGGACCGGAGGAAGTCGAGAAGCTCGCCTTCGCGCGGCAGACGATATGCGAATCGATGCGGTTGTTTCCGCCCGGCGCGGCGATCGGGCGCGAGCCCAAGGAGGACGTGCGCCTCGGCCCGCATGTCGTTCGAAAAGGCGCGCCGGTCTATGTTGCGGTATGGGCGCTGCACCGCCACGAGAAGCTCTGGGACGAGCCCGCGGCCTTCGACCCCGACCGCTTCGTGCCCGAGAAGGCGAAGAGCCGCCATCGCTGCGCCTATCTCCCCTTCGGCGCGGGGCCGCGCGTTTGCATCGGCCAGTCCTTCGCAATGCTGGAGATGATCGCGATGCTGGCGACGCTCGTTCGATCGTTCCGCTTTGCGACCGTTCCGGGCCACAGGGTCGAGCTCATGCCGAGCGTCACGGTGCGCCCGAAAGGCGGGCTGCCGCTGTTGATCGAGCGTGTTTGAGCGGCGCTCGCCCTCGCCTGATGCATGCTGCCGCTATTTGTCCAGCGGGGCGTTTCAGTCTGGGCCGCCGAGGAGCGTCTCGTAGTCTCTTCCACCATAGAATATGCGACCGATCCGGACGCATTTGTCGTCGAAGGTGAAGGCGATGACGATGCGGCGTTCGAACCCGACGATCCGTAGCCCGAGGCGGAGGTCGTCGCGCTTCGAACCGCGTTCGGGAAAATCGGCGAGCCCTTCGCAATATTCCCGGATGCGCCTGACGTAGCCGGACGCGACTGTCGTCTCGCCTCGACTGAAAGCTATGCTTCGATAAAGCTTGATCAGATCCTTTTCTGCGGCGGGACGGAAGACGACCCTATGCGCCACGGCCCGCGGCGCCTCCATCCTTGGCGCAAAGCCTTTCGATCCGGCCCAAGACCTCGTCCGCAGAAATGTCGTCGCCGGGCTCGTCGAACGCCTCGTTGATCTCTTGAGCGAGACGCCCTTCCCGTTCCGCTCGGCCTTCCTCGTGGTCTTCAAGGAGGCGCAGGCCGGCGCTGACGACCGCGCTGGCGTCACGATAGCGACCGGACTTGATTTGTGATTCGATGAAGTCTTCGAGCTCGGTCGCAAGTTTCACGCTCGGCATCACAATCCTCCGTCGGTGAGATGCTTCCCAAAGATTACTCTCGTTCTTGGAACAACGCCAGCGATACGCCGGAGAGCGTGCAGGCCGCGTTGTCCGCTGTAGAGGGCCTCATGCCGTGGACCGCCTAAGCCTCGTCACGCCTGGGCCTCGCAACGCCGCACGCGGCGAAGAAAGCGTTCACACGCTCCGCTTCGCCGTCGACGTGTTGATGCGCGATGGCGACGATCTCGCCGGATTGGCGATCGACCTCGACGATCTGTCGACATCTGCGCGTGTGTCCTCCGGGGGAATCATATACGCCGTGCTCGCTCAGAAAGCGGGCCGCCACATGGAAATCGTCGCGGTCGAGCGCCTTCGCCAGATCTTCGACGACCCGGATGTCGTCTCGCATGGGAGCTTCTCCTGGGATTCGTCAAATGACTCCAAATCCGTGCAAGAGTGGAGCTTATCATGGAACGCGCGCGGATGGGCGCGGACGCCCGAGAAGCTGAAGGATCGCCTTGACCAGTCCGACTGAAAGCCGCCTGCCCGAGCGGGCGAAAGTCGTTCCCGTCCCGACCGATGCCGAGCGGGCTCGCAGCGCTCTCGCGCGGATCCTCGAGCATGACGTCCCCAGCCAGGCGGCCGACGTCTTGGCCGAGCAACCACAAGCGCAACCCCTTCTCCTCGGCGTCGTCGGCTGCTCGCCCTATCTCGCCGATCTCTGCGCGCGCGATCCGGCGCGCGTCGCACGGCTGCTCGCAAGCGACCCCGACGCAGCGCTGCGTGACCTGCTCGCCCGGGCGCGAAGCCCGGAGCCTGACACAGAGGCGGCGCTCATGCGCCATCTGCGGCTGTTGAAGCAAGAGGCCGCGCTGCTCGTCGCCCTCGCCGATTTGTCGAAAGCCTGGGACACGATGACCGCCACACGCGCACTCAGCGACTTCGCGGAGAGCGCGCTGCAAGCCGCGGCGAGCTTCGCGCTGCGAGAAGCGGCGATCGAGGGGAGGCTCGAGCTCTTCGACCAGCGCTTGCCGGAACGCGGCTCTGGCTGGATCCTGCTCGGCATGGGCAAGCTCGGCGCCCATGAGCTGAACTACTCCTCCGACATCGACCTCATCAGCTTCTTCGATCGCCGTCGCGCCCGCCCGATGAAGCCTGATGAGGACACGGATCTTTTCGTGCGCCTCACGCAGCGCGTGATCAAGATCATGAGCGAGCGCACAGCCGACGGCTATGTGTTCCGCACCGATCTGCGGCTGCGTCCCGATCCGGGGGCGACGCCCGTCGCGCTGCCGCTCGACGCCGCTTATGCCTATTATGAGAGCCTCGCGCAGACCTGGGAGCGCGCAGCCTTCATCAAGGCGCGGCCGGTCGCCGGCGACCTTGCGGCGGGCGAAGCTTTCCTCAACGAATTGACGCCCTTCGTCTATCGCAAGCATCTCGACTTCGCCGCCGTCGCCGACGTGCATGCGATCAAGCGGCAGATCCATGCGCACAAAGGCCACAACAAAATCGCGATCAACGGCCATGACGTGAAGCTCGGTCGCGGCGGCATTCGCGAGATCGAGTTTTTCGTCCAGACGCAGCAGCTCATCGCCGGCGGACGCAATGCGCGCCTGCGCCAGCGCGCCACTCTCGACGCGCTCGACGCGCTCGCGGACGGCGGCTGGATCGAGGCGAAGACGCGCGACGAGCTGCGCGAAGCCTATCTCTTCCTGCGCGACGTCGAGAACCGCATCCAGATGGTCGCCGACGCGCAGACGCATCTTTTGCCTAAGGACGACGCCGGCGTCGAGACGATCGCCCGCATGATGGGATTTTCCGATCGCGAGACCTTTGCCCGGGCGCTGCGGCGCCGGCTCGAGCGCGTGCAGGGCCATTATGCGCGGCTCTTCGAGAGCGAGCCGCCGCGAGCGCAAGAGCTCGTCTTTACGGGCGACGCGGACGACGACGAGACGCTCGCGGCGCTCGCCGCTCTCGGTTTCGCCGACCCCAGGATGGTCACGCAGACGCTGCGCGCCTGGCGCGCGGGGCGCTACGCCGCGACGCGCTCGCAGCGCTCGCAAGAGTTTTTGACGCAGCTCGCGCCCGCTCTCATCGCGGCGCTCGCTGCGACCGAGAACGCCGATCAGGCCTTTCTCGCCTTCGACAAATTCTTGAGCCAGCTTCCGGCCGGCGTGCAGCTCTTCGCGCTGCTCGTCCGGAATCCGACGCTCTTGACGCTGCTCGCGCGAGTCATGGGCGCGGCGCCGAAGCTCGCGCAGACGATTTCGCGCCGTCCACGCGTGCTCGACGCGCTGCTCGAGCCCGCCTTCTTCGAGACGCTCCCCGAGGCGCGCGAGCTCGAGGAGCGCCTGGTGACGACATTGCACGAGGCGCGCTCCTATGAAGACGCGCTCGACCGCGCCCGCATCTTCGGCCAGGAACAGAAGTTTCTCATCGGCGTGCGCGTGCTCAACGGCGCGCTTCCCGCGAACGCCGCCGGCGCGGCCTATGCGACGCTCGCGCAGACCCTCATCGCCGCCCTGCTGGAGCTCGCGAGCGACGAATTCGCCCGCGCCCATGGGCGCGTCGCGGGCGGCGCGGCGGCCGTCGTCGCCATGGGCAAGCTCGGCGGGCGCGAGATGACGGCCGCCTCCGACCTCGACCTCATGCTGCTCTATGACGCCGACCCGCTCGCCGAGTCGCAAGGCGGCGAGCGCCCGCTGCCCGCAGCGCAATACTATGCGCGGCTGACGCAGCGGCTCATCACGGCGCTCTCCTCTGCGACCGCGGCGGGCCTGCTTTATGAGGTGGACTTCCGGCTGCGTCCGTCCGGCAACAAGGGGCCGATCGCCGTGCGGCTCGCCGGCTTCGAGGACTATCAGGCGAACGAGGCCTGGACCTGGGAGCACATGGCGCTGACGCGGGCGCGCGTCGTCGCCGGACCGCCGGAGTTTTCGGCCCGCGTCGAATCTGCGATCCGGGCGGCGCTCGCGCGCCCGCGCGATGACGCAAAGCTGCGCGAGGACGTGCTCGCCATGCGCGCCCGCATCGCGCGCGAGAAAGGGACCAATGACCCCTGGAGCCTGAAGCAGGTCGCGGGCGGACAAGTCGATATCGAGTTCATCGCGCAATATCTGCAGCTCAAGCACGCCGCGCGCCATCCGCAATGCCTCCGCACCTCGACGAGCGAGGCGCTCGCAGCCTTGCGCGACGAGGGCCTCCTCGCGCCGGGCGACGCCGCGTCGCTCGTCGAAGCCTGGGACCTTTATCAGGCGCTGACGCAGGCGCTGCGGCTCGCCATTGACGAGGATTTCGCGCCCGACAAGGCTGCGCGGGGTCTGACCGAGCTGTTGCTGCGCGCCGGGGGCGAAAGCGGTATTCATGCGCTGGAGCAGCGATTGCAGCGCGCTCAGCGGGCTGTGCGCGTGCTGTTCGGCGAGGCTGTCGGCGAGGCTTGAAGCACGGTCGAGGAGGGACAATGAAAACCCACGACTACGATCCGGCGCGCTATCTCGATAGCGAAGCAGCGATCGAAGAGTATTTCCTCGCGACGTGTGAGGACGGCGGTCCCGCCGGGATCGCGCGGGCGCTCGGCGTTGTGGCGCGCGCGCGAGGAATTTCTGATCTCGCCAAGCAGGCCGGCCTTATACGTCAAGCGCTATACAAGGCGCTGAGCGGGGAAGGCAATCCCGAACTTGCGACGATCGCCAAGGTGGCCGAGGCTCTAGGATTTTGCCTTTCCCTGGTGCGGACTTCGAAGGAGCGCCGGAGCGCGGCGTGAGCGCAAGGTTGCGCGCTACCCCGCCGCCTCCGCCGCCTCGACCGACGCCGTCGGATGCTCGGGCGCAAGAAGCTGCGCCTTGGCCAGCGCCGCGAACAGGCCGCCCCTGGCGACGAGCTCCTCGAAGCTGCCGCTTTCCGCGATCCGGCCCTCGTCGAACACCAGGATGCGATCCGCGCCGCGCACGGTCGCGAGCCGATGCGCGATGATGAAGGTCGTGCGTCCCCTCGTCGCCGCCTCCAGCGCTTTCTGAATCTGCCGCTCGGTCGTCGCGTCGAGCGCGCTCGTCGCCTCGTCGAACACCATGATCGGCGGGTCCTTGAGCAGCGCGCGGGCGATCGACAGGCGCTGGCGCTCGCCGCCCGAGAGCGAGCGTCCGCGTTCGCCGATAATCGTCGCGAGCCCGTCGCTCTGGCGCCCGACGAAGGTCGAGGCCTGCGCGAGCTCGAGCGCGGCGTCGAGCTCCTCCTTGGCGGCGTCTGGCTTGCCGACGCGCAAATTTTCCTCGATCGAGCGCGCGAAAAGCATCGGCTCCTGGAAGACGACGCCGATGTTGCGGCGAAGCGAGGTCAGCGTCATGTCGCGAATGTCCACGCCGTCGATCGTCACGCGGCCTTCGATCGGATCGAACACGCGGTGCAGCAGGCTGAGCGTCGTCGACTTGCCCGAGCCCGTCGCGCCGACGAGCGCGATCGTCTCGCCGGGCCTGGCGGCGAAGCTCACCTCGCTGACCGCCTTGCGCTTGCCGTCATAGGAGAAGCTGACGTTCTCGAAGGCCACGGCGCCCGTCACGCGTCCGGGGTCGCGCGCGCCCGGCCGGTCGGCGACGAGCGGACGCGTGTCGAGCGTCTCGAAGAACTGGCGCAGCCGCGCCACCTGCTGGAACAGGAAGTTCGTGAAGCCCACGACCTGCTCCAGCCGTCCGATCAACATGGTCGCGAAATTAATGAAGGTCACGATCTGGCCGATCGAGACCTCGCCTTGGATGTGCAGATAGGCGCCGAGCAGGAAGATGCCGAGCACGGTGAGCGTCGCCGAGGCGCGGCTCGCGACGACGACGATCGCCCACCAGGACAGCACCGGGATCTGCGCCGCGAGCAGCTCGTCGATTATGAGCCGGAGCTCGTGCGACTCGCGCTGGACCTGGGTGAAGCTCTGCACGACGGGGACGTTGCCGAGCGCGTCGGAGGCGCGGCTCGCGAGCGCCGCGTTGTGCTTCTCGACCGCCGACTGCAGCTTGTCGGTGCGGCGCAGCACCCAGGCCGTCGCAAGATAGAAGACGAAGACCATGGCGATGAGCAGGCTCGCGAGCCGCCAGTCATAAAAGAGCGTCGCCGGCAGCAGCACGAACAGGGCGATGAACGAGGCGCAGTTTTCGCGAAAGAACGACAGCCACAGTTGAAACATGGCGTTGGCGCTCTCGAGCATCGACTGCAGCAGGCGCCCGCTGTGCACGCCGGCGTGGAAGGAGAGCGGCAGGTTCAGCACATGGTCGAAATAGGCGGCCATCGTCGCGAGCCGGCTGCGATGGGCGAGCCGGTCGGCCTGCAGGCCCACGACCATCGAGGCGACGATGGAGAACAGGCCGAAACCCGCCCAGGCCAGGACCGTCGGCAGCAGATCGCCAAAGGCGAGCTTCTCGTCATGCGCCTGCGCGCCGGTCATGAGGTCGATGATGCGCCCGAACAGGATCGGCTCGGCGAATTGCGCGGCGGCGAGCACGAGGTTGGCGGCGAGCAGGCCGAAGGCGAGCCGCGCATAGGGGCGCAGCAGCAGCAGGACCCTCAGGTAGACGGAGAAATAGGACATCGGGGGCTCGTCGGGCGAAGACGTCCGGGATTACAAGCGCAACCGGCGCCGCGCAAGCGCTTCCTCGCGCCTTGGCCGCCGCGGAATCCGGGGTTCAGGCGCGAACGCCGGCCCGCACCGACGCGCCGTCGCGCGGGCTCGCGCGTCCGACGCTCTGCGCGCGGCTGAAAGCTCGCGCCCGACGTTTCTTCCACCAGACGTAGATCCCGGTGATCGACAGCATGGCGACGACGACGCCGGCGATCGCAACGAAAATGCGATAGCTGAAATAGTCGATCGGATCCTGGATGAGGTGCAACTGCCGTATCCAGTCGCTGAAGGTGTCTCCCCAGCGCTCCAAGCCGAAGAGGCGGATCGGATCCCCCGCCGCATGGAGGGCGCCCGTGTCGGCGTCGAAGAACACTTGCCAACTTCGCCGCTGCGGGAACCGGCGATCGATGACGACGTCGTAGCTGTAGAGACGCGACAGGCCGACGCGATTGAGCATCGCCGGGCGCAGAATCTTGAATCCCTCCCGCGCCGCCTCCGCGGCCATGAGTCTTTCGCCTGTCGCCTGCGCCTCGCGCCAGCCGAGCCCGAAGGGCTCGTCGAGATTGCGACGAGCCTTCATCCGCGCAATGTCTTCTTCGCTCGTGGGGAAGCGATAGACGCGCATCGTCGCCTCCATCACCCCCTGCGAGTCCGACAACTTGGTCATGACCCAGTCATAGACGATCGGGTTGGTCAGCTGCACGCTCGACCAGGCGAAGACGAACAGCGCCGCCCAGAACCACAAGCCGCCGGCGCGATGCAGGTCGAAATTGACCCGATAGAAGCCGCCGCGCCATTTGACGAGCCAGGCAGGCGTCCAGCGTGGCCAGAACCTTTGCAACGTGATCGGCAGCGTGAGGTAGAAGCCGACGAAGCAGTCGATCGTCCAGAGCAGCGCGACCGCGAACAGGATCAGTTGGCCGACCGGCCCGGCGAGCAGATTGACATGCAGCTCATAGACGAACGGGATGACCGCTGCGAGAAAGCGGGCCCAAAGACCTTCCGGCTCGACGGCGGCGAGCCGTTCGCCCGTCCAGGGGTTCAGCGAGACAAAGAACGGAACGTCGGGATAGCGCTCGCCGGTCGCGGGATTGCGTCGACCCCCCATCCGCATGGTGATGCGATCGTCGCCATAATTGACGAAGTAATCGACGTGCTCGGTCGGCTCGAGCTCTTCGGCGCGCAACGCCGCTTCTGCGAGGCTCAGACGTCTTGCGTCTGGCGCAGGCCTCGTCGCGACGAGCCGCGGATCAAGAAAGCCTGTGAGATCCGCCTTGAAGGCGATAATCGAGCCGGTGAGCCCTTCGACGATCAGGAAGCCTGCCAGCGCAAGGCCGACATAGCGGTGAAGCCAGACGAATATCCGCCGCATCTCTCATTGCCTCCGATGCGGAGAGAGCGCGTGTGGCCACTGCGTTCTCTCCCGATTGCGCCGACGAGGATTGGCCGGGCTATGGGACTCGCGTCACGGCCGGCGGTTTCCACGTGCCGTCCAGGATCGACGGCGCTTTTTCTTCGGGCCAATACAGCCTCAGTGTCACATTGAATTCATTTTCGGCTGCGGGCAGCCAGTTCGATTCCTTGGCTTTCCCCGGCGATTGGCGTTGGACGTAAATGTCGAGCGAACCGTCCGCGTTCCGTTTGAGCGGCATCCAGCTGCTGATCGCGTAACGATTGATCGGATTCGCCACGAGGAAAGAGTCGGCGCCGTACATCGTGATGGACCAGAAGGCTCGAGCCGGCGGCGGCGACCCCTTGTCGAAGTGAATGACATATTTGTGCTCGCCGGCCAGCGGAGCGCCCTCGCCGTCGACGAAAGCGGAGGGATAGACGGCGTCCTGCGGGAGGTTCGCGCCGAGCCCCACCAGCGCGACGACAGCCCGCGCGCCATAGTCGGCGCCATAGTTTCCGAGGATCATCGGAGGGATCCGCCAGCCATTGACGGGCGCCCCCGTCTGTTTCGCGGCCGCCTGAAGCTTCTCCAGGGCGACGCTCACCGAGCGTTGGAGCCCCTTCGCCACTGCGGGATCGAGCTTTCCGGGATCGAACGTCTCGCCGGGCGTGACGCCGATGGCTTTCAGCCTCTCCAGTATGGGCGCTTCGGACGCGGGCGGCGGATTCGTCTTCAACAGCGCCGCCAGTCGATTGAAGAATGATTCGGCGCTCATCTTCTGCAATTGTTCGATCGGCGGCGTCTTCATGTCGATGTTCGGATCGACCTTGCCGACAGGCGGCGAGTACGGCTTGCCGAAGGCCGAGAGCGGGGTGAGCTTGTAGCCCTCCTGGATCGCATGGACCGCCGCATAATCCTTCGGGCCATTGGTCTGCGTGCGGCCGATGATCCAGACGATGTTCGTCGGGGACTTGAGCTCGGTCACGCCTTTCGGCAGCGTTCCCGTCCAGTCAGGCCCGGTGACGGCGAAATGGCCCGCCTTCGTTCCCGTGGTCCGCTTGCCTGGCGAGGCGAAGACATTGGTCCAAGCGTCGAGCATCGGCATCAGATAGTAACGGCCACGCGTATCCGGCACGGACAAGACGACCGGTTCGGCGGAGAGATTTAGGAACGCCGACGAATAGAGCGTGTCCACATTCGGACGCACGACATCTTTGAAGGAGGCGTCGGGGAATGCGCGCACATTGACGAACTGGTTGACCGGCGCGGCGAAGTTTTCCGGCTTCGCAACGTTGGTCGATTTCTCCTTGGTGAGGTCTATCAATATGAGCGGAAGGCCATAGACGACGGCCTCGACGCCCGCCTTCAGCGCCTCCGCCTCCTTCGCTTCCGCCTCGGCGGCCTCTGCCGCGGCGCTGGTCTCGGCTTGCGACTTTTCCGTGTTCGAGGGCGCGGGCGCTTTCTCTTCCCGACATGCGCCGAGCGCCCCGAAGGTCGCGATGAAAAAGAGCGACAGCCACTTTACGTTCATGAATTCCTCCCTCGCCCAACCTGCCGAAGGGAACAAAGTCCCTCCTTCTGAGCCGCCTTTGAAAAAAATTCTCGCGCAGTTCCGACGCGGACGCAATATCGTCCGCAAAATCAGGCTATGAGGGTCGCTCGTTAACCCGCCGATGCACGGTCGCGCGCGCCTCGCGGGCCGCCGCGCCGCTTCGCTTCGACGGCTTCCGCCGTCGGGCGCGAATGGCGCTATCGGCCGAGCCAAGCCGTTTTGCGCTCGATCATTCCGCCATGCGCGCCCGCGCGGCGTCTCGCACGAGCTCGTCGGGATCATCCAGCAGTGCGGGGAGCAGATCCGGCGGCGCGCGTTCCGCGACCGTGAAACGGACCCGCAGATCCCCGTCCTTCGCCAGCGCCGAGAGGCGCTCCGGCGGCAGCCGTTCCGCGACCACGAGTCGCACGAGCGGCTCCTCGTCACGCATCATGAGGCCCAGTCGTTCTTCCGGCAGCCGCCGCGCCACCCAGCGCCGCACTTCTGCGTCGGCGTCGCCGGCCGCGAGCGGCAGCAGTTCCGGCGGCAGCCGCCTCACCACGGCGACGCGCACGATATATTCGGGATCGGAAAGCAGCGCGACCAGCGCCGCGCCCTCCAGCCGATGGGCGAGCGCGACGCGCACGCGCGGTTCCGGGTCGAGCTCGAGGCCCCTGAGCCGCGCGACCGGCAGTCGCATCGCCGCCATCGCCCGCACTTCCGGCTCCGGGTCCCGAAGCAGCGGCGGCAGGCGCAGCACGCTCGCATAGCGCGCCGCGACCGCGCGCACCTCGAAGTAGGAATGGTCGAGATAGTTGTTGGCCAGCTCGGGGTGCGTCCTGAAGAAGCCGTCGACGCGACGCGCCCGGCGGTCGCGCACGCAGGCCGTCCCTTTGCGGCAGAGGCCCTCGCGATTTAGCGCGACATGGTCGCATTCGCGACAGCGGACCGGCTTGCCGAGCCAGTCGAGGGGGGAGTCGGTTTCGAGGTTCCTCGCGAGGTCCATGTCTCAAACTCGCTCGTCACGCGCTTTTCCCGCGGCGGACGCGGGCTCCGCGCAGGCCCCCGCCGCCCCGGCCCCCGCCGCCCCGGCACAGGTTCGAATCTCAATTCTACGCGAAGCCTACGTCAGCCGGCGGCGAGGTTCCAGGACATTTTGACGCCGTGGCTCATCGTTTGGAGAAATCCTCACGCGACCCCCTGCGCCAGTTCGGCGATCACGGTCCAACCGACGCTGCCCGTGGGGTCGAGAACCGCGAGCCTGTCGAGATGTCGCAGCGCGACATCCTCGTTGCCGCGTTTGAGCTCGATGAAGGCGAGCGCCTTGAGCGTGTATAGAGCGAAGCGCGCGGCGCCCTCGGCCGGCCCCCCTTCCGGCCACGCGGACGGATCCTCGCTCCAGCCCGCCTGCCTCGCGGCTTCGCGCATGCCGAGACGGGCGACCTCGGCCGCCGTGTCGAGATTGCCGCGATAAGTGTGGATTTTGTAAAGGCAGTAATAGGTTGGCAATTCCGTCGGCGCGAGCGCCAGAGCCTCGCGAAACAGCGCGTCGGCGCGCTCCCGGTCGGTGCGGTAGGCGGCCACGCCGCGCTGAAGCAGCGCGTCGACGGGCTCGGGAAGGTCGCCGAAATTTATGAGCGGGGCGTCAAGTGTCAGTTCGCGCATGAGCGAGATGTAGCAAGACTCGCACCATGACTCGAAGGCGCCGGGGCCCCCCTGGGTGCGGCGGCAGGCGCATCATGATCTGAGACGATTCGCCACGGTTACCGGCAGTGAAATGCCTGTAGCATACGCAGCGACCGCGCTGGCGGTCCAATCGCACAATAAGCACAAACAATGCGGAGCCGAGGCGCCTCATGCCCAACGTGACATTCGAATCCCCCCTGCTGCACCAGAACCTGACCGTCTATGCGATCGCCGGCGACACGTCGACGATCCTCTCGGTCGCCGAGGCGAACAAGGTTCCGATCCCCCACGACTGCAAGGACGGCGAATGCGGCTCCTGCCTCATCGAAGTCGTGACGCTGACGGGCAAGACGATGGGGTCTTATCTGACCGAAAAGGAAAAGGCGCAGCTGAAGTCGCTCGGCAAGATCAGCGCCGAGGAGATCCGGCGGGCGGAGGTTGACGACATCGCGCCGCGCTTCAGGCTCGCCTGCCAATATGTCGTGCGCGACCAGGACATCCTGGTGAAATTCACGGGAGAGCCGGGGGGCGCCTGAGCGCCTTTCCGGCGTTTGCAGGGCTATCCAGCGACCTTGGCGACCAGCGCGTCCGAGAACTCGGCGTTCACAAAGACCGTCTGCACGTCGTCGTTGTCTTCGAGCGAGGAAATCAGCTTGATGATCTTCTCGCCGGCCTCGTCGTCGACCGAGACCGTGTTTTGCGGGCGCCAGACCAGCGCCGCCTTCTTCGGCTCGCCGAATTTGTCTTCGAGCGCCTTGGCGACCTCGCGCAGATCTTCCACCGAGGTGATGACCTCGTGGCTCTCTTCCGTCGAGGTCACGTCCTCGGCGCCGGCGTCGAGCGCCGCCTCCAGCACGGCGTCCTCGCTCGCGACCTTGCGATCGAACTCCACGAGACCCACGCGATCGAACATGAACGAGACGGCGCCCGTCTCGGCGAGCGCTCCGCCGGCTTTCGTGAAGTAGGAGCGCACCTCGCCCGCCGTGCGGTTGCGGTTGTCGGTCAAGGCCTCGATGATGATCGCGACGCCCCCCGGCGCATAGCCTTCGTAGCGCACCTCGTCATAGGTCTCGGCATCGGCGCCAGAGGCCTTCTTGATCGCGCGCTCGATGTTGTCTTTCGGCATGTTCTCGGCGCGAGCGGCGAGCACGGCGGCGCGCAGGCGCGGGTTCATGTTGGGGTCGGGAAGGCCGGTCTTGGCGGCGACGGTGATCTCGCGGGCGAGCTTGCCGAAGAGCTTGGAGCGGATCGCGTCCTGCTTGCCCTTCTTGTGCATGATGTTCTTGAACTGACTATGCCCCGCCATCGCCTCGTCCCGTCGTCCGTCTTTCCTGCTGTCGCGCGCTCGTCGCGTCGCCCGATTCCGGCCCATATACGCCGGGCCGCAGCGAAAATAAAGAAAGCCGCGCGCTCGGCAAGCCGTGGCGTGGGCGACGAATTTGCAGGAATCCCCCGGCTCTCGCGGCGCCGCCGCGCCATGCCCCGCAGCCCCGCCCGGCTTAACAGAAGGATCGTGAACGCGTATAAAGAGTGCTTCCGCGTCCCTCTCGCAGCGAGCGGCGGTCGCGCGGAGCTTTATGGGAGTTGAAGACATGGGTCTGCTGGACGGAATTCTTGGCGGCGTCGTCGGCGCCGGCGCCCTGGCCGCGGTGCAACATTATGTCGACAGCCATGGGGGCATCGACGGCGTCGTCGCCGAATTCGAGAAGAGCGGCTACGGGCAACAGGTGAAGTCCTGGATCGGCGACGGCTCCAATCTGCCGATCAGCGTCGAGGACGTGAAGAAGGTGCTCGGCTCCGAGAAGCTGAAGCAGATCTCTGCCTCGACGGGCATTCCGATCGACGAGGTCGCCAAGCACCTCGCCGACCATCTGCCGACCGCCGTCGACAAGTCGACGCCGGGCGGGGCCCTGCCGCCAAAGCCGTAGTCGTCACGAAATCGGAAAATGCGCTCTGCGTCCTGCGTCCTGGAGCCTTTTGCGCCGGCGCAGGGCGCTCCGCCTGTCGCATGGCGCGTTCTCCCCGGTCTGACGCCCTATGAGGCGTGCGTTGCCGAGATGGAGGCGCAGGTCGAGCGGATCGCGTCGGGAACGGACGCGGAAGCCGTTTGGCTGCTCGAGCACCCGCCGCTCTATACCGCGGGGACCTCGGCCAAGGACGCCGACCTGCTCGATGCGCGCTTTCCCGTGCATCGCACGGGCCGCGGCGGCCAATTCACCTATCACGGGCCGGGCCAGCGCGTCGTCTACGTCATGCTTGACCTCGCGCGCCGGCGCCGCGACGCCCGCGCCTTCGTCTGCGCGCTGGAGGATTGGCTCATCGGAACGCTCGCCGATCTCGGCGTCGCGGGCGGGCGGCGCGAGGGCCGGGTCGGCGTCTGGGTCTCCCGCCCCGACAAGCCCCGCGCCTTCTCGGGGGAGCTGGCGGAGGACAAGATCGCGGCGATCGGCCTGCGCCTGCGCCGCTGGGTGAGCTTTCATGGCGTCGCGCTCAACGTTGCGCCCGACCTCTCGCATTTTTCCGGAATCGCGCCTTGCGGAATCCGCGCCGCGCATCTCGGGGTCACGAGCCTCAAGGATTTGGGCGCCCCATCCGACTTGGCCACGGTCGATGCGATCCTGCGCCGAAGGTTTGAACAGGTCTTCGGCGCGACTCGGAACGGCGCCTGAGCGGCGCCGTAGAAATCCGGGTCGGCTTTGCGCTATAGGGGCGTCGGCGCCTTCGCCGCCACCGGAGCTTCGCATGATTTCCCGCCGCGCGCTGTTTGCTTTGTCCTTCGCGGCGTTTGCGCTCTCGGGGTGCGGACGCAAGGGGCCGCTGGAGCTCCCAGCCGACGTTCAGGCGGAGCGCAATGCGCGCCGCGCCGAAGAGCAGGCCGCAGCTGCGCGCGCCGGGCGCAAGCTCCCGGAGGACGAGCCTTCGGGCAAGCCCAAGCCGCAGCCGGGCGACATCGGCCGCCGCCCGCCCGCCGACTATCCCTTCTTCCTCGATCCTCTGCTCTAGGCGCCATGCATCACTTCGCCTATGCGGGCGGCGTGCTCCACGCCGAAGACGTCCCGCTGCCGGAGATCGCGGCGCAGGTCGGCACCCCCTTTTACTGCTACTCGGAAGCCACGATCCGCCGCCATTACGAGGTCTTCGCTCAGGCCTTCGAAGGTTTCGACGCGCTCGTGTGCTATGCGATGAAGGCCAATTCCAACCAGGCGATCCTGCAGCTTCTGGGCTCGCTCGGCGCGGGCGCCGACGTGGTCTCGGGCGGGGAGCTCGCACGGGCGCTCACGGCCAAAATCTCGCCGCGCAGGATCACCTTTTCCGGCGTCGGCAAGACCGCCGCCGAGATCGACGCCGCTCTCGACGCCGACATTCTCTGCTTCAACGTCGAGTCGGAGCCAGAGCTCGAAGCCATCGCGGCGCGCGCCGTGGCAGTTGGACGTCGCGCGCGCATCGCGCTGCGCGTCAATCCCGACGTCGACGCCCGCACGCACGCCAAGATCGCGACGGGCAAGGCCGAGAACAAATTCGGCGTGCCGCTCTCGCGCGCCCGCGAGGTCTACGCTCACGCGGCGCGGCTCGACGGGCTTGAGATCGCCGGCGTCGACATGCACATCGGCTCGCAGCTGACCGA
>DATHCI010000026.1:0-14053 GCA_035319645.1 Methylocystis sp.
CGGCCTGCCCGTGGCCACCTTGCAGCCGTCAGGAACTTACTACATCGCGCCGGACCATCTCGGCGCGCCGCACCAAATCGCCAACGGCGGCGGCACAGTGGTTTGGCTGTGGGAACACGACCCCTTCGGCAATGGCGCGCCGACGGCCTCGGCGGGCTTCACTTACAATCTGCGCTTCCCCGGCCAGTACTACGACGCCGAGACGGGACTGCATCACAACGGCTTCCGTGACTACGACCCGCGGACGGGCCGCTACATCGAGAGCGACCCGATTGGGCTTGCGGCGGGCGTCAACACGTATGGGTATGTCGGGGGGAATCCGGTTTGGGCAGTCGACGTCATGGGGTTATGCGAAGCCGATCAGAGCAAGCAGACGCCGTGGTGGGCAGACGTTCTTGCGTGGTTTGCAAAGAACTCGAACGACATAGCCGGCGGCGCTCCAGTCGGCCCTAATCCAGAGCTTGTTAAAAATGTCATTAAATCAGCTCAAGATAATAATAATCTAGAAAAGCGTATAATCGACTCTGTTAGTCAGCCAGATAGGTTCACTGTCCCTCCGTCGTGGGCGACAGAGTAGCCTTGAGCTTGGCAGCCATTTCCTCGGCCTTGCTTTTCTGTTCTATAGATAGATTCTTGTCGAACTCGGCTAGTTCACCGCGTGCTTTTTCGTCACTTCGGGCGGCAAGGGAGAGCCAGGCGCGAGCAGTAACGTCGTCCTTGCTCACACCGTAGCCCACAGCGTACGCTGACCCCAAGTAATATTGGGCTAGCGGTTCACCGCGCTCAGCTGCTTTCCGCCACCACTTTACCGCTTCGGTGAAGTCCTGGCGCACACCCTTTCCCCTAGCATATACGTTTCCAAGGTTGGTTTCTGCTAGAACATAGTTTTGTTCGGCGGCTTTCCGCCACCATTTTGCTGCCTCGGCCTCGTCGGGAGACACGCCTAAACCCTTAAAAAACATCCACCCAAGCGAATACCGTGCCTCCGCTTGCCCCGCATCAGCGGCCAGACGAAACCACTTCAATGCTTCGGTGAAATCCCGAGGAATGCCTTGCCCTTTCGCGTAGATTTCGCCGAGGTAGTATTGTGTATTTGCATCGCCTTTTTCTGCAGAGCGCCTTGCGTCTTCAAAAGCCGAATCTGCTAAACACGTGGTAAAAAGTAGAGCTATGAACACGCATATGCTAAGGATTAACACGACGTGGTTATTATGATGACGGCGCATAAGCATGATCGAGGTTATAGCTGAATAGATAATGAAAGTATATGTTAATATAGCCCGTTAAATATTGCCCGCGCACTGTGCGCTAAAAATGTCTAACGTGATTGGCGATCCTCCATGCTGCGATGGTGATAGTTTGCGAGGATGAGCGGGGCTGTTTAGTGATGATGCTCAAAAATCAAAACTTTTGACGCCGCCAAAGGCCATTGATTCTAGAAGCCCTTTTCGATTCAAAAGTTAGTTGCAAAAGTGCGCGCGCTTTTTCACTGCCACGGGTTGAGCACAGGGACGCGCGCCCGCTCGAATTCGGCTGCGTCGCGCGTCACGACCGTCAGGCCGTGATGCAGCGCCGTCGCGGCGATGAACAGGTCGGGCTGCGAATAAGTATGCCCGGCCTTGCGGCCATCCTCGACGAGCAGCCGCCATTTGAGGATCACGTCTTCGCTTACGGGCAGAACGCGCTCCTCGAACATCGGGCGCACCTTGTGCGCCAGCCAGTCGCCGAGTTTGGCGCGGCGCGTGGCGTCCTCGACGAGCTCAATGCCGAAGCGGATTTCGGCGAGCGTGACCGTGCTGACGTAAAGCAGATCGAGGGCTTGCGCGGCGACGAAGGAGACGACCTTCACTTCGGGCTTGGGGCGGCGCAGCTCCGAGAGAATATTCGTGTCGAGCAACCACCCCGTCACAGCGCGACATCGCGCACGGGCATCCGCTCGCTGCTCGGTTCAATGTCAATGTCGCGATAGGGTGAAGCCTGCATCGCGGCGATCAAGGCTTCGCCCGTGCGTTCCCCCTTGAGGCGGCGAAATTCGTCGGCAGCGACGACGACCACCTCGTCTCGGCCATGCACCGTGACATGTTGCGGCCCTTCGCTGCGGACACGCCGCACCAATTCGCTGAAGCGCGCCTTGGCGTCTTGCAGCAGCCAGTGACCGGGCGGACGCGGAGGCTTGGGCGGGGATGTCTTGGCCTTTCTAGTCATGCTGATCAAGTTATCACAAACGCGGTTCGAAAGTGAAGCGGAATCGTCGCCTTGCCCGGCGGAAGTTATATATGATAATATGATTTATCATACACTGATTGACGGGCATCGAATGTACGATCACCAATGGGCTGCCGTTGACCGAAAGCTTGAGGAAGCTTGGCGTTGCTACGAGGATATGAGCAGATCGCTCCAGCCACCCGACTGGAAGCGAAAGAAGGAACTGACCGAATGACCGGGAAGCGCAGAGGCGGCGTGAGCAAGGAGACCTTCGACGAGTTTCTCGCCAGCCAAGGCATGCTGGAAGGCTGTGAAGATCACGCCATCAAGGAAATCATTGCGGAGCAAATCGCCGCGGCGATGAAGGAACAGGGTTTGACCAAGGTCGCGATGGCCGCGCGGATGAAAACCAGCCGCCGCCAGCTTGACCGGCTTCTCAATCCCGCCATTCCGTCCGTGACGCTCGACACGCTCAATCGCGCGGCGAGCGCGGTTGGCCGTTCTCTTCGCATCGAGTTGGTGTAGCGCCGGAAGTGTTGCGCCTGACCTGGGGGCGGCGCGGAACCAATTTCCGAATTCGTCGGCGGTCAGCGTCGCGTTGCGGATCCGAGCGGCCGCAAATATGAGATCTTCATGCGGTCCTTGTTCGACAATCTCATGTGGCGGCCAGGCGGGCGCTACGAGCCGAATGCGCCCGCGCCGCTCATCGCCGATTTCTTCGACGCGGCCTGGTATCGGGCCGAGAATCCCGAGGTCGCGGCTTCCGGCCTCGACCCTTGGACGCATTATCTCGACGTCGGCGCGCGCGCGGGGCTTGCGCCTGGCCCTCGTCTGGAGGCGCCGGGCGACGCGACCTTCCTGGCGTTTCCGCGCGACAGAGTGCGCGACCGCCGCGCCTTTCTGCGCCAACGCGCGGGCCGCGCCGCGAAAGCCCTTGAGATCGGCCCGGCCTTCAATCCGCTTCTGCCCAAGGCGGAAGGGAACAATGTCTACACCGTCGACAACGCGGATCGCGACGAGCTGCGCCGGCGCTATGGCGGCTTTCGCGAGATCGACGTCGACAGGATCGAGCAGGTGGACTTCATCTGGAAGGACGCCGACATTCTGAGCGCCGTCCCGCGCGCGCACTGGGGCTCTTTCGACGTCGTGCTGATGTGCGACGTGCTCGAGCACATTCCAAACCCGATCCGCCTGCTGCAGTCCCTGCAAAAGCTGCTGAAACCGGGCGGCTGCATCAGCCTCGCGGTCCCGGACAAGCGCCAGTGCTTCGACTGTCTGCGCCCGCTGACGACGACGGGCGGCTGGCTTGAAGCGCTGCAAAGAGGCGACGTTCGTCACACGGCGCGCACGCTTTTCGACTACAAGACCCTGGCGGTGGCGCGTCGCGGTCGCGTGACCTGGGTCGAGAGGCGCCTCGAGGCGCGCGACGCCACCTTCGTCGGCGCGGCGCCGCAGCACGCTTACGCTGATTACTTCGAATCGCCGAGCGAGGACTATGTCGACGCGCACGCCTGGGTGTTCACGCCGTCGAGCTTCACGCTGATCATCAACGAGTGTCACGCCCTCGGACTGATTTCAATCGTTCCGGAACGCGTGTCGCTCCGACGCGGAGGGGAGTTTCTCGCCCATCTGCGCCTCGCCTACCGGCGCCCGATCAACCATCACGAGCGGCTGCAGCTGCTGCTGGCCGGCGCAAGGGAGCAGGCCGAGGGCTTTTCCGTGTCGCTGCCGGCTGGGGGTCGGCTGAGGTCGTGGTTCCGAAATGGTCTCGCTCTGCTGTCCCGATGAGGCGATCGGGCCTCGAAGAGGCGCGGCGGCCGTCATCGTCGACGCCGCGCCTCCCGAGAAAGCATCGAGCGCCGCCGGCGCTAGTCGAAAATCGTCCCCTTGCGCTTGAGCAAGGAGCCGTGGACCCAGCCGGAGACGTCCCCCAGCTGAACGCGGCACCAGCCCGAGAGCCAGCCCTGGACACACCGTCCGAGGTTCACTTCGCTTCCCGGAACCAGGACGCCGACGATCGGCCAATTGGTCCCAGGGCCTTTGCGGACATTCGCGAGGTCCCTCGTCACGACGGGCGCGACGATCACGTTCTCTGCGCCCGACGGCGCAAGAACGCCGCCCTCCACGAAGCCCGTGACCTTGTGATAGCGGACCTGGCACCAGCCCTGCTCCCAGCCGGCGTAACAATTCAGCACGTTCACGTCTGCTCCCGCGGGGATTTCCGCGATGACCGGCCAAGTGAGGCCCGGTCCCGAATAAACGGTCGCGGGACTGGTCACGGGACTTGCGTCCGCGAAGCCAGCGCTCAGGGCGAGGAGCCCAGCTCCGAGTCCGTTGATCATGACGAAGCGCTTCAACTTGCTCATGACTCCTCCTCACGCTTGGGGCCGAACGTCTCAAATTAGTGGACGCGCCCGATTTCCGGCGGCGCGCCCTCTTCCCTTCGCGAGGATCGCGACGCGCATGGTCTGGCGAAGCACGCGACGGGAAACTCGGCGTACGACTAACGAATTGCGCGCGTTTGGGTTCCCTGGCCGGCCCTGAGTTTTTCACTCGCGAGACTCGAACTCTTCAGGCTCGAGAACTGAGCTGAAGCTCGCCAGAGCGAATTCGTCACGTCTTCACGAAGCGCCGCGGGGTCAGGCTCTTCGCCTTGACACCCTACCCACCATCGGCGAAGAGACGGCCCTCGCAGGGAGCGGCGGAAGATCTCTACCATCATGCGCATCTTCGTGACCGGCGCGGCCGGATTCATTGGCTTTCATCTCGCGAAGCGCCTGCTCGACGAAGGATGGGTCGTCCACGGCTTCGACGGCCTGACAGCCTATGGCGACGTCGCGCTGAAGCGGGACAGGCTCGCGCTGCTGCGTGAACATGGCGCCTTCGAGGCCCACGTCGCGCGGCTCGAGGATATGCCTACGCTGGAGGCCGCCGCGCGCGAGGCTGCGCCCGACGTGATCGTGCACCTCGCGGCCCAAGCCGGCGTGCGCTACAGCCTCGAGAATCCGCGCGCTTTCGTCGACTCCAATCTGCTGGGCGCCTTCAACCTGCTGGAGGCGGCGAGGCTCCTGAAGCCGAAGCATCTGCTCATGGCGTCGACGAGCTCCGTCTATGGCGCGGGTCCGCAGACGCCCTTCCACGAGGAGAGCCGAACGGACCGCCCCCTGACCCTCTACGCCGCGAGCAAGAAGGCGAATGAGGTGATGGCGCACGCCTATGCGCATCTCCACGACATCCCGACGACCATGTTCCGATTCTTCACCGTCTACGGACCGTGGGGGCGCACCGACATGGCGCCCTTCAAATTTGTGAATGCGATTGAGAAGGGCGAGCCGATCGACGTCTACAACAATGGCGTGATGGCGCGCGACTTCACCTTCGTCGATGACCTCGTCGAGGGGATCTTGCGCCTGATCGAGCTGCCTCCTGCGCCCGGAAGCGACGGCGCTTCGCCCGACGCGCCTTTCCGCGTCGTCAACATCGGGCGCGGCGAGATGATCAATCTCCTCGACTTCATCGCGACGATCGAGGAGAAGCTCGGCAAAACCGCGATCCGCAACTATCTGCCGATGCAGCAGGGCGACGTGCCGCAGACCTTCGCCAATTGCGATCTGCTGGAGCGATTGACCGGTTATCGCCCGGGCACCAGCGTCGGCGATGGGATCGCGGCGCTCGTCGCATGGTATCGCGACTATTATGGCCGCCCGCAGGCGTCTCGACGCGCGAGCGGCGGCTAGTTCGCCGTCCCATAAGCGTTCCGCGCCTGCGCCCGCGTCAGATAGAAGCGCTCGCCCTGCTGATAGGCGGCGTTGCCCGCGACGACCTCGAATTCGCACAGGTCCGCGTCCGTGTCGGGCTCTCGCCCGAGCCGTCGCGCGCGCTTTGGCAACAGACGCTGCGTCGCCGCCGCATCGCGCCGCAGGATAGAGATTTCCGCGCCCTCAGCCGGCGACATGACCCACTCCCCTTCTAACGGACGGGTGCATCTAGCCTTGGATTGCGGCGCAAATCCAATTGTCATTTCGGCTGCTATCATGCATTTTGTGCATCATGGAGCTGCAATGGATCGACGACTTCCTCGCGCTCTGCCATACGCGCAACTTCACGCGCGCCGCAGAAGCGCGCTGCACGACGCAATCGGCCTTCAGCCGTCGCGTGCAGCGGCTCGAGGAATGGCTCGGCGCAGAGCTGTTCAACCGCGAGGCGCGGCCATTGACGTTGACTCCGGCTGGCGAGGAGTTCTTCGCCCGCGCGCCGCGTCTGCGCGAAGAAATCTTCGACGCTCGCCGCGCCGTGCTCAGCTCTTCGAGCGTCTACAAGAAGTCGTTGCGTGTTTACACGACCAATACGTTGGCGGCGACCTTGCTGCCGTCATGGGTCATGGAGAGTCGGCTCGAGAACTACTCGCTCATCGTCGCATCCATAGCCGGCTGCATCGAAGCGGTGCGGCGCCGGCATGCCGATGTGGCCCTCGTGCCGCAGTTCGCAGGGAGCGAGACGCCGATCGGCCTGAGGGCGGAAAAAATTGCCGCAGACGAACTTGTGCTCCTCCGGGCGCCGGGGCTGGCGCGCGCCGTGCGGCTGGAGGACAAGAAGCTCAAAGGCCCGGTGATGGTCTACACGCCGGGCACCAGCTATGGCGCGCAGATCGCGGCCATGCTCGACGCCCATGGGATATCGATCGCGGATGCGCCCGTCTGCGAGAGCGCCTCCGCCGAGGCGCTGCTCGCGCAGGTCAAGGCCGGCCTTGGAGCCGCCTGGATCCCGCAACTTCTGGCGCGGGGCGAGGCGCTCGCGCGATGCGACGCGCCCGCCTATTTCGACATCGGCTACGGGATCGTGCTGCTCAAGCCGGAACTTTCCCCCTGATGCGCATCAGAAAGGCGCGCTCTTCGCGCGCTTGAACTTTCCCGTGACATCGCCCGAGAGCGAGATGTCGTCCGGATTGAGCAGCCGCACCGGCGCGCCGGGACGCAAATCGAGCTTCGTCAGATCGACCCAGATGACGTTTGGACTCGTGGTCAGCTCGAAAAAGTAGCGCTTGTTCGTGAGGTCGGTCACGGTGCGATATTCGGTGTTGTAGATTCCAAACCCCTTGTAGGGCGCTCCGAACGGCACCGACACATTGCGCATGATCGCGAACACGGAAGCGACCGCCTCGCGCTCGTTTTTGGGCTCCGGCAACAGCGCCGCATAATAGGTCGCGCGCTGGAAGCGGTCGCGCGGATTGACATTGCCGGGCAGGGGCATTTCGCTCGTCGGTTTGCTGAAGTCTTGCGCCTCGAGCAGCGCAAGCTGCTGGTCGTAGGGCGGATCATTGGTCATGATCCGATGTTCGCGCCCGTGGTGGATGAGCGGCTCGCCTCCCACAAATTCGATGATGGCCGAGTCGCCGTCCTCGTCCTCGATGGCGAGATGCACGGTGGTCTTGGTTCCTCGCGCCTCCGTCATGACGAGCTGGATCTTTTCGAGCAGAGAGAGCGCTTCGTCCACTGTCGTGGCGTTGTCGAGCAGATATTGCGCCCAGAGCCCGGCGTGCAGGCCTGGCTTGCTCTCGTCGCGCGGGCCGAAATCGGCGGCGTTGAGGTACAGCATGTGCGCGGCGAAGCCGCGCTCGTTGAGGCCGTCGGCGGCGCCGACGCCGTAGACGCTGGTGACGAGGCTGCCGTACTTCGATGTCCACTTCAGCGGGCTGCTCTTTACGACCTGAACTGGACCCAGCCGTCCGCCATCGCGGGCGATCCCGCGCGGAAACACGGTCAATATAGGCTCGGTGGACTCCGGCCAGTCCATGCTGCGTCCGACGACGACGGCAAGCCCGTTGTCGTTCCAGAGCGCGCGCGTGCAGGGCAGGGCGGGCGCGCAGAGGGCGCCGAACAGCGCCAGGGCCGCGAAGAAGCGCGCCGGAGTCTTTGTGCAATGCATGGTCGAGTCTCCAGTGTCAACACGCAACTATTATTACACGGCGATTTCCACACGGGAACGCTGGACGCGCCGGTTTTCGCAACTGCCGGGGACCCGGAGTCCAGTTCTGATTCGTCTGACGGCGGCTGGAGCAGCGGCAGCGATGGAAGTTGGGGCGACAGCGGCGGAGGCGGCAGCGGGGGCGCAGATTGAAATCAGGACGATCGCCGACCCGCCGTCACGGCTTGGCGAGCAACCCCAGCCGTTTGAGCAGCAGCGGCATCGTCAAGCCCTGCACGACGGACGAAAACGCGACGACGGCGAAAGTGACGGCGAGGATCTCGTCGCGTAGCGCGAGAGTCGAGGGGAGGGACAAAGCGAGGGCCAGCGAAAGCGCCCCGCGGAGCCCGCCCCACCAGAGCACATGCTGCTCCGCGAGGGAAATCGCCCAGCGCGTCGGCCTAAAGACCAGGCTCAGCGGATAGACCGTCAACGCGCGGGAGACGAGCACGACGGCGACGGCGCCGAGGAGAACATGGGCGCCGTGCGAAAGGAATGACGATTCCGCCGAGTCGACGCCGATGAGCAGGAAGACGAAAGAGTTGGCGAAAAATGCGGCGAACTCCCAGAATGACATCACGAATGCGCGACCCTTCACGCTCAGAAACGCGCTTTTTTCATGCGCCAGTACGCCGAGATTGCCGACGATGAGGCCGGTCGCAACGGTCGCCAGCACGCCAGACGCGTGAAGCTGCTCTGCGAGGAGGAAAGAGCCAAAAGCGGCGAGCGTCGTCAGAGTCGACTCGATGAGATGATCCGACGTGCGGCCCGAGAATGCGATCGCCAACCCTCCGCATATCGCGCCGATGGCGACGCCGCCGCACACGACCCGCAGCAGCGTGACGAGCGGCTCGAAGAGCGCGCTCTCGGAACCTGCGGCGCGTGTCCAGTCGAGGGCGAGACCGAACAGGACCGCGGCGGCGCCGTCGTTCAAGAGGCTTTCGCTCTCGACGAGCAGCTTGAGCCTGCCGCCGATCTTGTTGTCCTTGAACATCGCGATGATCGCCACCGGGTCGGTCGCGGCGATGAGCGCGCCGAACACGAGCGCGGACTCCAACGGCCAATGCAGGAGGGTCGTCATGCCGGCGGCGATCGTCGCCATAGCGATAACGGAACCGAGCGTCGCGAAGGCCAGGATCGGAAGCGCGTCCCGTCGCAGCTCGCGCCAATGCAGAGCGAGCGCCGCCTCGAAGAGCAGCGGCGGCAGGATGAGATCGAATATCAGATCATGGGTGAGATGCTGACCGAGATCCACCCGGCTCACGGTCAGGGTCGCGCCGACGAGCACGAGCCCGACCGTATAGGGAAGACGCAGTCTGCGCGCGAAGATCGCGACCATCATGGCCACGGCGAGCAGCGCGAGCACCTGCCTCAAATTCTCGTCCATGAGCCGAGACGGTCGTTGCGTTGCGTCCCCGCATGGGAGCGTAACGTCCTTTTGCATGATTCCTGCGGCGATTGCGAGCCGCGATGACGCCCGGGCCAGGCCGAGCTCGTCCCGGTCGCGGCGCAATGACCTGCGCGGTCCTATTCCACAATGCCATCCCCCTCGACGATCCCCGCCGCGAGGGCGAGCCAGACGAGATGGGCGTCGGTGCGGGCGCCGATCTTCGACTTGATCTGGTAATGGTAGTTCTGAACGGTCTTGGGGCTCAGGTTCAGGAAATCCGCGATCTCTTCCGTCGTGCGCCCGAGCGCCACGAGCCGCAGGATTTCTGTCTCGCGCGGGGCGAGGTCCTGCGCCGGAGAGCGGCCGTCGCCGAGCCGCTCGGCGGCGATCTCGCGCGCGATGTCGTCGGAGAGCGCCCGTCCGCCGCGCGCGACGACAGTGAGCGCGCGCAAGAGCTCTTCGGCGGGGCTGCTCTTCGTCACATAGCCGCAGGCGCCGGCTTCGAAAGCCTTCAAGGCGTAGGCGGCGCCGCAATGCATGCTGAACGCCAGGATTTTCGCGCGCCGGTCCCAAAGTCTTATGCGGCGGATCGCCTCGAGGCCGCCGGCGCCAGGCAGCGACAGGTCCATGATCACGACGTCGGGGACGGCGCTCTTATAGGCGAGATAGGCGCCCGCCGCGTCGCCGGCCTCGGCGGCCACGACATAACCGTTCTGACGTTCGAGCAGACGCCGATAGCCTTCCCGCACGATCGGGTGATCGTCGACGAGCAGGATCGAGAGGCCGCTCATGGTCAGGCCGCGAGACGGAGCGGAATTCGGGCGGCGACGCGCACGCCGCGCGCCGCGCAGCCGATCTCGAGGCTCCCGCTCAAGGCCGCAACGCGCTCGCGCAGGCCGATGACTCCGTGCCCGGAAGACAGTCGCAGCCGCTCGGGATCGCCGCCGCCGTCGTCCTCCACCGAGAGCGCCACATCCGCGGCGCCGCAGGCGACGCGAAGCGACACGTCGCTCGGCGCCCCGTGCCGCATGGCGTTCGTCACACATTCCTGCGCGATGCGCAGCAGATTGACCGCCACGGTCTGCGGCACGCCGGCGAGGTCGCCCGCGAGATCGAGCCGCACCACGCTTCGCGTCGCGCCGCGGGCGTTCCAGCTCGCAGCGAGCTGGCGCAGGCTCGCCTCGAGGCCGAGCTCATCCACGTCCTGCGAGCGCAACCGCGTCAACGCCTCGCGCAGCGTCGTCATCATGCGCCGCGCAGCGTTGGATATCGCGCGCGCGTCCTCGGCGAGATCGGCGCGCTCGCGGGCGCTGCTTTCGATTGCCGCGGCATAGGCGAGCGTCGCCGTGAGACACTGGCCGAACTCGTCATGCAGATCGCGGGCGAGCGCGCGCCGCTCCTCCTCCTGCACTTCAAAGAGCCGCTTGGTCAGCGCGGCGCGCTCGGCGCGCGTCTGCTGAAGCCTCGCGGCGAGATCATTCGCGGCGCGCGCGATGAGGCCGAACTCGCCCTTGAGCGACGCGCGAATGCGATGCGCATAGTCCTCGCGCTCCAGCCGTCTCAGGCCGTCGACGACGATCTGCGTGGGCGAGAGCGCTTCGGCGATTGCGAGCGCGGAGAGAAGGGCGATCGCGAGCGCCATCGTGGCCGCGACGCCGACGACGACCGAGATCTGCCGCCAGGCCTGACGCACGGCGGCTCGCGCGTCCGCGGACGCGACGACGAAGCCGGATTCGGCCTCGCGCGCAGCGAGCGCGCGCGTCACGGCTGCCGGCGCGCCGAACAGACGGACGTAAGCATCCTGGAACCAGCTCGGCGCCGGGCCGCCGAGCCCGTCGAGCTGGCTGCACAGCGATGCCGGCGTCTCGCGCGCGGGCGCGAAAGTCACGCAGACGCCGGGCGAGATTTGCGTCAGAGTCTCCAGCGTGCGCCACTCGGGAACAGGCAGGAGCTTGTCATGGCGCAAGGTCTGGCGCCAAAGAATCTGGCGCCAGTAGAGGTTCTCGAGCGCATGGGCGACACGTTCCGCCGAAGCGGCGGTCTCGGCTTCGATCGCGCGATGCGCGCTTACCATCGTGAAGGCGCAGGCCGCGATGAGGCACAGGAGCGTTACTGCGACCAGGCGCAGCGTAAGGCGCGCAATGAGAGGCATGGCCATTTCCTCGAAAGAGCCTCGGCGGAGCGATTTAACCAAAAGTCTCCGCCCGAGGCCAAGAGCTTCGCGGCGCGGCGCGCGAAATTGGGCAAATTGCCCGGGATCGCGCGGCTCGCGGCCGCAATATCGCGCCTCGACGCCAAGACGTTCGGGGAGCCCCGTCCCTGGGGCCGCGGATCGCCTCGTTAACCTTAAACCTACACCCTGGCCCGGTTTCTATTGAATTAACGGAACTCTTCGACGTTAATGGTTTCTAAACATGGTCGCTGCGGGCTTTGCAGCGTCGCCGGAGACAATCGATGCGACCGGGATCACCGATGGTCGACCTCTGGGGAACCGCATGAAAAGCGCGCTCGCCTTCGCTGCGGCGCTTGTGGGGGCGTCGTTTTGCCTTGAGCGGAGCTTCGCTCAAGGCGGCGCCCAAATCCAGTCCGAGCTCAATCAGGCGAACGCCGGTGGCGGCGCCACCATCCCCCTGCCCACCGCCAATTACCTCGTGAGCTCCCCCATAGACATCGTGAAGGGCGGGTATCTGCAAGGCCAATGCCCTGGCGGCGCTCCTGACACGCAGCAGCCCTATCTTGAATGCTCCGCGATCCGTCCCGGCGGAACGAATAGAAGCTTGGCGTCGCTGATCGCGCAATCCTCGTTGGCGTCGCCGGTCGTGGCCTCCGGCCTCTCCGATCTGCTGATTGACGGATGCAAATCTCAAACCGGCCAATGCCCGTCATCCTATTCGGTGGCGAATCTCGTCCAGATTTCGCCGGTGGGGCATTATTTTGAACGGAGCTTCATCGGGAACGGCAGCGGCAACTGCGTCTATTACAAGACGAATCCGATCGCCGATTGGATCAACTGGTTCGACCGGAACTCCATAACGAATTGCTCGGGGATCGGCCTCGACTGGGAGGCGAGCGACAGCGTCGTGCTGGCGAACTACATCAGCAACAACAATATTGCTGCGCTCTTCAACAATACCGGGACGCGGGTGGCCCTGAACCAGTTCGAGGGCTCCGCAAGCGACGGCGTTCAGGTCAAAAATCTTCTCTCGGTCGGCTTCCCGGGCACCGACGACGTCCTGCTCGGGAATCTTTTCGCGCTTAACGGCCAATCCGACATACACTTCATGGTCGGGGCAGGGGCCTCGCACACGATGCGCGGGCCCGTGGTCGCCAATAATATCGGCTCGTCGGGCGTTCTCGTCGACAACAATGTCACCGACGGCCTGTTCGTCGGCAATGCTCACAGCGGAGAGACGCTCGGCTACGACGTAAAGTTTGGCGGCGTGGGCAACTCGGGCTGGCAATTCATCGGCATGTCGAGCTCCGTTTCGCCGCAGTCGCGCTTCGTGAACCTGCCCGACGACGCGCAAGTCATCTCCGGTGGTCCCGGCGGACCCTGGAATCGGCTGATGAATCTCATTCTCGGAAGCGGCGTGACGACCACGGACGCGACTCTCAACGTATATGGCTGCACGTCCGTTCTCGGCTCGGGCTGCGCGCAGGCGCGGTTCGGCGTTGCGCGGGAGGCGTCGGGGATCGACGCCGCGCTGATCGTAGGGGTCAATAACGGCAACGGTCCCTTCATCGACGCCGCGAACGGCGAGACGACCACCGCAGCGTCCTTCGCGCTGGAGTTCAACAGCGCGCAAATCGTGCTCCTCAACGCGACGAGCGCCATCTTCAACAGACCCATCTACTACGCGGGACCGCTTCCGACGGGGACGCCGGCGACCTACGCCTGCTTCTCGGCGTCCGGCGAGCTGATCTCATCTCCAAGGCCCTGCTAGGAGCGACGATGCGCCTCATCACTCTTATCGCCTTTCTCGTCCTCGCCGCGCCCTCCTTCGCGGGCGAGGCCCCGGCGGCGTCGAGCTCGGCGGACGACCTTGCGACCGATTGCCTGCTGGAGACAGGTCAGCTGCGAGTCGCTCTGGCGCAAGCGCGCAGAGAGCTCGCCCGCGCGCAGACCCGGATCGGCGATTTGGAAAAGCGGCTGGCGGAAGCCAAGAAACCCAACTGACGTTTTGCGCTGTTGCGGCTCGATAGAGCGGTCCGCGCGAATGTGGCGCTCGTAAAGCGAGGCTGAGGGGCCGGCCACTTTGCGCTCGCGGTCGACGACCCGTCGATTGCGGGCTTTGTCTCGTTTGCGAGCTTGATGGAGGCGAGCGACACTGAGCTGGCGCAGTCGCGCGTCTCGCTCGGGCTTCAGGCAAGCAGCGGCGCGCGCGTCGCTTCGAGCCGCAGCGACAATTCGCCGTGCAGGATCGCTAGGTCGAAGGCCGAGAAGCGCGTCGGCGGCTCGGTCTCGCCGCGCGTGCGCGCCGCCCAGTCGGCGAG
>DATHCI010000027.1:0-2502 GCA_035319645.1 Methylocystis sp.
CGCGGCGAACGAGACTCGCCGCGGCCACCCCGCCATCGATATCAAATGCCTTCCGTCGCCGCGCCGATCAGCTATTGAGGTCGTCGCGCGTGACGCCGTCGAACGACAAAATGTAGTCGGGACCGAACGCTGAACCGTACGCCTCCGAGCGGCGCCGCCTTGTGAACTTCGGAGAGGTGGGTAGGAGCTGTGGCTAGCACGAGGTTAGCCACATGACGATGGATCGCATCGAGGTCATCACATCCGTCGAGCGTCGCCGACGATGGAGCGTGGCGGACAAGGTGCGGCTTGTCGCGGCGATGGACGAGCCGGGTGCGGTGGTGACGGAGATCGCGCGCGGTGCGGAGGTCAGCGCGAGCCTTCTGTATCGCTGGCGCCGAGAGTTGAAGGGCGCGCGCAAGACGCCGACGTTCGTGCCGGTGCGGGTGGCGCCGGAAGCGAACGATGCGGGCCCGGGGATGGCGTCTATCTGTTCGTCGCAGTCGCCGTCATCACCAGCGCCGTCGCCCGCACCGTCTTTGATTGCAATTGCGTTCGGCGAACAGGTTCGGGTGACGATCGAGGGCGCGCCGGACGCGGCGACCTTGGCGAAGGTGATCGGCGCGCTGACGGCGCGGGATCGCTGGCGATGATCGCGTTTCCGAGCGGGGCGCGAGTGTGGCTGGCGACCGGGCACACGGACATGCGCAAGGGCTTCGGCTCGCTGGCGCTGATGGTGCAGGAGGGGTTCAAGCGCGATCCGCATGCGGGCGATTTGTGGGTCTTCCGGGGGCGCAGAGGCGATCTGATCAAGCTGATCTGGCATGACGGCGACGGGGCGTGCCTATTCGTGAAGCGGCTCGAGCGCGGACGTTTCTTGTGGCCCTCTGTCGCGGACGGCGTTATGACGATTTCTGCCGCGCAGCTCTCCTATCTGTTGTCTGGCATCGACTGGCGAATGCCGCAGAAAACCTGGCGTCCCACAGCGTCTGGATGACTGCGACGGATTGACTCAGGGCGCGTTTCGCGGGCGACTTTTGCTGCCGAATCTGCTCTCGTCGTCGTCGTGGCGAGCCCTTTCGAACATCCTGTCGACGGACTGCCGGACCCGCTTCCGAGCGATCTGGCGAGCGCGCACGCGATGATCATCGCCCAGCGCGAGATGCTCGCCGCCGCGCAGAACGAAGCAAAAGTTCGCGCCCTGGAGATCGAGCGGCTGAAGCTGCAACTGGCCAAGGCGCGCCGCGAGACCTACGGGCAATCGTCGGAGCGCGGCAAGCTCCTCGTCGAGCAGCTCGAACTCGCGATCGCGGATCTGGAAGAGACGCAGGCCGAGGAAGAGACCAAGGCCGAGATCTCGGCGCCTGAGCCCTCCAAGGCTCAACGCCGGCGTCTGCAACGCGGACCTCGCAAGCTGCCAGATAACCTGCCGGTCGAGCGCGTGATCGAGCCCGCCCCGTGCGTCTGCGGCAAGTGCGGCGGCGCGCGGCTGCGCAAGCTCGGCGAGGTGGTGTCCAAGACGCTCGAATGCGAGCCGCGGCGCTGGAAGATCGTCGAGCACGTGCGCGAGAAGTTCGCCTGCCGGGACTGCGAGGCGATCACCGAGCCGCCGGCGCCGTCGCATCCGATCCCGCGCGGTTTCGCTGGCCCGAGCCTGCTCGCCATGATCCTGGTCGGCAAGTTCGGCGACCACCTGCCGCTGAACCGGCAGAGCGCCGCCTTCGCCCGTGAAGGCGTCGAGCTAGAGGTCTCGACGCTCGCCGACTGGGTCGGCGCATGCGCCGCCGCCCTCGAACCCATCCTCGCCGAGCTTCGCGGCCACGTGCTCGCCGCCGAGCGCTTGCATGTCGACGACACGACCGTGAAGGTGCTTGCCAAGGTCAAGACGCGCACCGGCAGGCTCTGGGTCTACCTGCGGGACGATCGGCCGTTCGGCGGCCAGGGACCGCCGGCGGCGCTGTACGACTACTCGCCCACGCGCCATGGCGAATATCCGCGCAAGGTTCTCGCCGACTGGTCGGGCGTCATGCAGGCCGACGCGTTCTCGGGCTACAACGCCTTTTACGAAAAGGGCCGCCAGCCCGCCCCGGTCGTCGAAGCCGCATGCTGGGCGCACGGGAGGCGCGACTTGTTCGACCTGGCGAAGCTCACCAAGGCGCCGATCGCCGTCGAGATCGTGCGCCGCATCGACGAGCTGTTCGCCATCGAGCGCGAGATCAACGGCAAGCCGCCCGAGGTCCGACGCGCGGTCCGGCAGGAGCGGTCGAAACCGCTCGTCGCCGCGCTCGAGGGCTACATGCGCGAGCAGCTCGAGCGGCTGTCGCCGAAGAACGACGTCGCCAAGGCGATCCGCTACATGCTGACCCGCTGGCCGTCGTTCACCCGCTTCCTCGACGACGGCCGAATCTGCCTCAGCAACAACGCGGCCGAACGCGCGTTGCGCTGCGTGGCCGTCGGGCGACGAAATTGGACCTTCGCAGGCTCCGACGCGGGGGGCCGCCGGGCCGCAGCCGTCTATTCGCT
>DATHCI010000028.1:0-2954 GCA_035319645.1 Methylocystis sp.
CTGCCGGCGCCAGCCCACCCGGTTGTAGAAGTCTCGTGTTGCGGCCGTGCCCCTTCGTAGCTCAAACATGACCCGAGTCCTTTTTGGTAGCGCGCTGTGGCCACCGCGTCGCGAATTGGCCGAACTTTCCGGCCGTTGCAGGCTCGTTCGATCGAAGCGTCCTCGCAAGGTAAAAACGCGCTGAACGGGGCAGGTATGGCGCGACAATCTGGATGGGAACGGCGCGTCAATCAGGATGAGAAGAAGCAGCCGGGTCTGGGCATGATTGTCGCTGGCGGCGGGCTTGGCAAGGCCTGATTGACGCGGAGCGACAAACAGGCGACGCCGAGCGCGTCAATCAGGCGCGTGTTCCAGTTCCTTTGGCGTTGCGTGAGCGGGCGGCCGGCCGCGGCTTCGCTTGCGGTCGAGCGCCTCCTTTCTGCGATAGCTCTCGACGTTCATCTCTAGGATCGTGGCGTGATGGATAAGGCGGTCGATCGCGGCGAGCGTCATCGCCTGGTCGGGAAAAATCCGTCCCCATTCGCCAAATGGTTGATTGGACGTGATCAGCATCGAACGCCGTTCGTAGCGCGCCGCGATCAGTTCGAACAGGACGCTGGTCTCGGCCTGATCCTTGGTGACGTAGGCGATGTCGTCGAGGATGAGCAGGTCGTAGCGGTCGAGCTTGGCGATTGCGGCCTCGAGCGCGAGCTCGCGCCGCGCCGCCTGCAGGCGTTGGACGAGATCGGTGGTGCGGACGAACAGGGCGCGCCAGCCGTTCTCGACGAGGGCGAGTCCGATTGCCGCACTGAGATGGCTCTTTCCGCCGCCAGGCGGGCCAAAGATTAGCAAGTTGGCCCCGGTGTTGAGCCAGACGTCGCCTGAGGCGAGAGCCATGACCTGCGCCTTCGACACCATCGGCACGCTCTCAAAGTCGAAGGCGGCGATGGTCTTGCCGGCGGGCAAGCGGGCCTCCGCCATGTGCCGCTCGATGCGGCGGCGCGCTCGGTCGGCTGTTTCGTGCTCGGCGAGCGCCGCCAGGAATCGCGCGGCCGGCCAGCCCTCCTTGTCTGACTGGGCGGCGATCTTGGACCAGATCGCCTTGACGCCGGGCAGGCGCAGCTCATTGAGCAGCAATTCGACGCGCGCGGCGTCGATGGAGGTCGCTGAGCCCGTCATGCCGCTGCTCCCGAGTTGGCGTTGGCGAGAGCGACGAGTTCGTCATAGACGCGAAGGGGCGCGAGCTCGACGGCGACATTCGGGATCGCGGTCTCGGCAGGACGAAAGCGGGCGCGCAGGGCGGCGAGATCGGGCAGGCGCCCGGCGTCGAGATCCGCCGAGATCGCCTCGGCGAGTTCGGCTTCGCATGCGCGCTCGTGCGCCAGCGCGAGAAGCTCGACCGTGACCTTGCAGGCGTTGCGAACGTCGCTGCGCTCTTGCAACGCCTCGAAGGCGCGCCGGTAGGCGGGACGCGGGAACAGTTGATCGCGATAGACGAGATTGGCGAGCGCCATCGGCTTTCGCCGCAGCGAGCGGATGACGTGCCGATAGTCGACGACATGTCCGCCCTTGTTGTCCGAGACGGGGCGGCCGCGCCTCAAGGTCGCCACCGGCGTCATCCCGAGGAAGCATTCGAGCCGATCGTCGAAGATGCGGATGCGCAATCGGTGCCCGATCAGCCTCGACGGCACGGTATAGAACACACGCCGCAGGATGAAGCCGCCCGACGACGTCACCGGGATCACTTTCTCCTCGAAGTCGGTGGTGCGGCCTCTCGGCAGCGGGGCCAGCGCCGCCTTTTCCAGCGCAATCGGCTTGGCGAGATTGGCGTTGCGCCGGCCGACGATCGCGTCGACGAAGGCCCGGTAAGCGTCGAGATCGGGAAAGTCGCGCGACCCCCGCAACAACAGCGCGTCCTCGAGCGTCTGCTTGAGATGGCCGTGCGCGCTTTCGATCGAGCCGTTCTCGTGCGCGACGCCCGTGTTGTTGCGCGTCGCGGTCATGCCGTAGTGACCCATCAGCGCCGCGTAACGCTCGGTGACGTCTTCCCGCGCATCGGCCGTCAGATTGCGGAACGCCGCCGACAGACTGTCGCTGCGATGCTCCTTCGGCGCGCCGCCGAGCGCCCACAGCGCGTTCTGCAGGCCCTCGGCCAGGGCCGCGAAGCTTTCGCCGCCGAGCACGACGTGAGCGTGTTCGAAGCCTTAAGAAGACGAGCCGGAAGTGATAGAGCCGATGATCAAGCGGCTCGCCGGCGACGGAGACGCCGAGTGAGCCGGCGTCGGTGAAGTCGGACAGTCCGAGCCGACCAGGCTCATGCGTCTGGCGGAAGATCACGTCCTGTTCGGACCCGTGAAGCGCCCGCCAGGCCAGGATGCGCCGCTCCAGCGTGCGGCGGATGTTGGGATTGAGGTCGGGATGACGCCGGCGCAATTCCTGCAGCACGCCAATCACCCGCATGCCGGGCGCGGCCTTCAGGATCGGCACGACCTCGGCATCCCAGTAAGGCTTAAGCGGGTCCGGCCGCCGCCGGCCTCTCGGCTCCGTCTTGGCCGAGGGCAGGCGCGGGTCGGCCTCGATCCGATACCCGCTGGCCGTCGAAAACCCCGCCTTCGCCGCGGCGGCCTCAGGGGAAAGCGTCCTTCGATAATCCATGTAAAGCCTCATCTGGTGGTCGGTGATGTGGACGCCAGGCAAGCCGTCGATTCCCCCTCGTATCGAGACGAATCAACAGCTTGCGCCGGCCGCTCCCGGCCGCCAACGGGCTTTGAAAAGCGCGCCGCCGATGGAGACGGCCCTACGGTCGGGCTACGCCCTCCCTTCGGTCCGCCCCCATCGGCGTTCGCATCCTGATTGTCGCTGAGTTCTCACCCTGTTTGTCGCGCACCACACCGACCGCGCTTTCGACCAGGGTCTTTTCACTCCGGCCCAGGCGTCAGTGTCCCGGAGACGTGCTGGCCGAGCCTGTGCTCGAG
>DATHCI010000029.1:0-7107 GCA_035319645.1 Methylocystis sp.
CCACTATTGCCAAAATTGCTGGTGTTGATTGCGTTGAGCGGCGTCGAATTGAGGTCGGTGCCGGGCGTGTAGGGCGTCGCGCCGGGAAGCCCCCAGTAAAGATGCTTTACGCTGTATCCGCCGTCGACCATGCCGCCGGTGACATAATAAAGCGAGCGGCCGTCGGCCAAACCGGCGCGCGCGCGAGCCGACCAGCGGAAAGTGTCTGTGATGCTGGTTTGGAACGGACCGCCCGTCGCGAGGCCGAGCGTGTCGAATATGGTCTTGCTGGTGTTCTGCCCGGCGTAGCTTACGTCCCACTCGCCGCCGAGAACAAAATTGCCGAACTGCTTGTTGTAGCCGATCTGGAAACCCGTGAGCGGCCCGCGCGCAGAGTAGGACTGATTGTCGAACACCGGATTGGCGAGCCCGCCGTAGCCGGGGACGTAGTCCGTCGCCTGCTCGGAAACCGTGTTCAGGCCATATCCCGCGTGCATGCCAAGGTATAGGCCGTCCCAGGAGAAGATCGGTGGCGGCGGTGGCGGCGGCGATTTCGTCTTGGGGAGATCGCCGGCCTGCGCTCCAGCCTGAGCTGCAATCAAGGCGACCAGAGAAATCGATAAGCGGCTTTTCATGAGACTCCCCCGAGCTGAGAGCGGCAACCTTCCGGTCGATTCGGCTGACAAGAAGGCTAAACCAGGTGGAATTGTCGTCTCCATTCGCATTCTTGATGCTCAGATATTCGATTCCTTATACACTCCGATGCAGTTTCCGTGGCGCGGCGCCGGGTTTTCGGTCGCGGCAAACCCAGAGCTTTCCAGAGGACGCTGTTTTTTCAAGTAAAACCAGAAGGTACAACGCAATTGCGGGCGCCGCGCGCGCAGACAATGACTGCACAAGAATTCACCATTCGGTGATCGACGCGCCCGAATGAACTGCGATTTTCGTCAGTGCTGGAGATTGATTTTCCGATAACTGTGGCTTTCGCGCCACAGCCATAATTCGAAGGCGGCTGAGACGCGGCTCCCATCCAACGCTCGGCTTAAGGATGAGGCCAGGATTTTCGTTCAGCCGCGGTTCAGGCAGCCGTCCTATGGTATCTTTCGAAGGATCCGACCCGGCGCATCGTCGTGGCGGCGACGCCGGAGATCGCGGTCTCGTCGCAAGCTTAGATGGAGAGTTCCATGGAAGCCACAGTCGCCTTTCGTCGCGCCGTCGCGGCGCTCGCCTGTTCCGCAGCGGTCGCGGCGAACCCCGCCTCGGCTCTTACGCCAGCGGCTTCGGAGCCGGCGCTTGCCGCTCCCCCGATCGAGAAGGTCTGGTGCGGCTGGGGCGGCTGCGGCTGGGGATGGGGACCGGCGGCCGTCGTTGGCGGCGTCGTCGCCGGCACTGCCCTCGGCGCCGCAGCGGCGGCGTCCGCGGCGCCCTATTATTACCCGCCCGCACCCTATTACTATTACGGCGCGCCAGCCTATCCGGCCTATTATGGCGGCTATTACTACGCCCCGCGTCCCTATTACCGCCGCGCCTGCGTGCGCCGCTGGGTCGGCGCTTACGGACGCGTTCATTGGCGCCGCGTGTGCTGACCCGTCACATCTTCTCTTTCAGCGCATAGAGCGCCGCGAGGGCTTCTCGCGGCGTCAGCGCGTCGGGTTCGATCGCCTTCAAAGCTTCGCGTAGGGGATCGGCCGCCCGCGGGGTCGAGGCTGCGTGAGAGAATAAAGGCAGATTGTCGATCGTCTTCTCGACCGGCGTGCGACGATCGGCGGCCTCGAGCTCGGCCAAAATTTTGTGCGCGCGCGCGACGACGCTGCGGGGCAGGCCAGCGAGCTCCGCGACATGCACGCCGTAGGACCGGTCTGCGGCGCCGGCGACGACCTCATGCAGGAATACGATCTCGCCGGCGTGATCCGTCACCTTCATCGTCAGATTGGCGAGACGGCGCAGGCGCTTCCCGAGCTGCGTGAGCTCGTGGAAATGGGTCGCGAAAAGCGCGCGCGACCCATTCACCTCATGAAGATGCTCAAGACAGGCCCAGGCGATGGACAGCCCGTCGAAAGTTGCGGTGCCGCGCCCGATCTCGTCGAGGATCACCAGCGACCTCGGTCCAGCGCAGTTCAGGATCGCCGCCGTCTCGACCATCTCGACCATGAAGGTCGAACGCCCGCGGGCGAGATCGTCGGAAGCTCCGACGCGCGAGAACAGCCGGTCCACGACGCCGATCTCTGCGCGTCGCGCCGGCACGAAGGAGCCCGCCTGCGCGAGCACGACGATGAGCGCGTTCTGGCGCAGGAAGGTCGATTTGCCCGCCATGTTCGGGCCGGTGACGACAGCGAGCGCGCCCTCCGACAAGTCGCAGCCGTTCGGCGAGAAGCGCTTCCCCTGGGACTGGAGCGCCGCCTCGACCACGGGATGGCGCCCCTCCTCGATCATGAAGGCGCGCGACGCGTCGACCTTGGGCCGTGTCCAGTCTCGTGTGGCGGCCAATTCCGCGAAGGCGGCGAAGAGATCGAGGCGCGCGCAAGCCTCGGCGAGCCGGCGCAGCGGCGCGGCCTGAGCGAGGATCGCGGCGCAGAGCGCGTCGAAGAGCGCGCTCTCGCGCGCCTCGGCGCGTTCGGCGGCGGAGGCGATCTTAGCCTCGATCTCGGCGAGCTCGCGCGACGAGAAACGCATGGCGTCGGCCATCGTCTGACGATGCGTGAACTCCGCGTCGAAGGGCGCGCGCAGCAACCGCTCGCCCTGCGCGAGCGGCGTCTCGAGAAAATAGCCAAGGAAATTATTGTGCTTGACCTTGATCTGCCTGATCTGCGTGCGCTCGACATAGGTCGCCTGCAGCTCGGCGACGACCTTGCGGCTCTCGTCGCGCAGCGCGCGCGCATCGTCGAGATCCGCGTCGACGCCTTTCGCGATGAAGCCGCCGGAGCGCCTGTCCGCTGGGGGCTCCGGCGCGAGGCTTCGGGCAATCTGCGCTTGGAGCGCCGCATCGGCGCGCGCGAGTTCGGCGACCTCCGCCTCGACCAGAGAGGGCGCGTCGCCAACGCCGAGAAATGCAGCGATGTCGCGCGCGGACGCGAGCGCCGCCGCGACTGCGGCGAGATCGCGCGGACCGCCGCGCTGCAGCGACAGCCGCGCGAGCGCGCGGGCGAGATCCGGGGCGCGAGCGAGGCGCTTTCGCAGACCTTCGCGCAGCTCTCCGCGCTCGGCGAAGAACGCCGCCGCGTCGAGGCGGCGGGCGATTTCCTGCGGGTCGGTCGAGGGCGCGGCGAGGCGCTCGGCCAACAGCCGCGCGCCAGCGGGCGTGACCGTCAGATCGGCGCAAGCCGTGAGCGAGCCCTCGCGGGCGCCGGCGAGCGTGCGGGAGATTTCGAGATTGGCGCGCGTCGCGGCGTCGATTTCCAGCGCGCCGCCGTCCCGTCGACTCAGGGGCCGCGCGAGCGCCGGGCGCCGATCCTTTTGCGTGCGCTCGACGAAATAGATTGCAGCCGCGCAAGCCGCGAGCTCGGCTGCCGTCAGCGCCCCGAAGCCGTCGAGCGTCGCCACCCCGTAGAAGGTCGCGAGCAGCCGCTCGGCGCCGGCGGCGTCGAAATCGGCGCGTCCGAGCGGCGTCACCGGCGCCCCCTGCCCTGCGAGGATCGCCGCTAGGCGTTGCTCGCGCGCGAGCGCCTCCGGCGCGACGATCTCGCTCGGCGCGAGCCGCGCCAGCTCGCCGGCGAGCTCGTCTTCGCTGCGGTCGGTCACGCTGAAGGCGCCGGTCGAGATGTCCAGGCTCGCGACGCCGTAGCGCCAGAACCCGTCGCCGCCGCGCAGGCGCGCGAGCGCGACGAAGGCGTTGGCCCTAGTCGGATCGAGCAGCGCCTCTTCCGTGATCGTGCCGGGCGTCACCAGGCGCACGACGTCGCGGCGTACGACCGATTTCGCGCCGCGCTTGCGGGCTTCAGCCGGGTCCTCGAGCTGCTCGCAGACCGCGACCCTGTGCCCGAGCGCTATGAGCTTCTGGAGATAGTCGTCGGCGCGCTCGACCGGCACGCCGCACATGGGGATCTCCTCCCCCTGATGCCGCCCGCGCTTTGTCAGCATGATGCCGAGCGCGCGCGAGGCGACGCTCGCGTCCTCGAAGAACAGCTCGTAAAAGTCGCCCATCCGATAGAACAGCAGGCAGTCTGGATTGGCCGCCTTGATCTCGATATATTGGGCGATCATAGGCGTTGCGCCGTCTAGATTTTTCGCCCGCGAGGGCGGCGGCGAGGGCTCTGCGGTTCTGTGCATGGGTTGTTGCTAGCATGCGCGGACCGCAGAGGACAGAGAACGTCGGGATGGAGAACCGAGCGCTGGCGGAGTCGAATCAGGGAACCGGATTGCGAGCGCGACCCGAGGAGCGCTTTGCGCGCGCCGCGGAAAAGGTCGCGCGCGGTCCGTTTCTGTGGTTCCTGCTTGTTTGTCTCCTGCTCCACGCCGCGGCGCTCTTCGTGCTGCTCGTCGAGCAATGGGGTCGCGCAGACTTTCCAACGCCCGAGCAGGAGGTCGCCGTCGAGGTCGTGCCCGAATCCGAGGTTCCAAAGCCCGCGGAGCAACCGCCGCCGCCCCCGCCTGCGCAGCCCCAGCAAGCGGCGCGCCCTCCGGAACCCTTCTTCGAGCGCTTGCAGCGCACCATCCATCGACACGAAGAGGCGGCTCCTTCTCAGCAAAAGCTCAGGCTCGACGAGAAAATCGCCACCGACGCGCCGCGCGCCGAAAAAGAGAATCCTTCCGAGCGCGACGCGCCGGACAACGAGACCAAATCGCAGCGAGTCGAGAAACAGCGGCAGGAGCTCGTGGATACGCAGCCGGAGCCGCAACAACAGCAGAAGGCTCAGCAGGAGCAGTCGCCGGAGGCCTCCCCGGAGGAGCAGGCGACCGCTCCAAAGCTTGAGGACAAGACGGACAAGCGGGACGCGGAGGTCATCGAGCGGGCGGCGCCGAAGGTCGGACCGCACAACGACAAAACCTCCATCAAGCCGCGCGTCGGCGCGGCGCGAGGCGAGCAGCAGAAGTCCATCGCGGCGATCGTCGCCTCGCTTGCGCCGACGCCCGAGTTCAAAGCAGGCGGCAGATCCCGCGGCGCGCCGATCTCGGGAGGCAACGCGAATCCGAACTATCTTTCGGTCGTCTTCGGCTACATCATGCGCCACTATGGCCATCATAACGATCATCAGGCGACGGGCGGCGTGATCTCCTTCTACGTCGACCCGAGCGGCAATCTCATCCATCAGGCGGTGCGCCAGTCCTCGAGTTCTCCGGGCCGTGACCAGGAGGCGCTCTCGGCTTTGCGCCGGGCCGGCCCGTTCCCGCCGACGCCGACGGGAACTCCCGTCGGAATCGTCTGGACCTACTGACCTTGCAGCCGCGCGCGAAAGACTGGGTGGCTTTCTGGGACGCCGATCCGCCGATCTATGCGAACGCGCGTCACAAGGAGCTGCACTACGCCGAGCTCGCGCGCGGCGTCGCCGAGCATCTCCCCGCCGGCGAGCCGCGCGTGCTCGATTACGGCTGCGGCGAAGCGCTCGGCGCGGAATGGCTCGCGCGCCGATGTGGCGCGCTGTTCCTCTACGACGCCTCGCCGCAACTGCGACGCCGGCTGCGAGACCGTTGCGCCGGCGTCGATCGCCTGCGCATTCTCGACGACGGCGAGCTCGGCAAGCTCGAGGCCGCGTCGCTCGACCTCATTCTGGTCGCGTCTGTCATACAATATCTTTCGCGCGAGGCGCTGGGCGAGCTGCTCGAGCTCTGTCGCGACAAGCTGCGCGCGGACGGCGCACTGCTGATTGTCGACGTGCCGCCCACGCAGACGAGCATCGTCGCGGACGCTGTATCTCTGTTGGCCTTCGGCGCGCGCGGCGGCTTCCTCACATCTGCGATCGTAAGCCTCGCGCGGCTGTTCTTTTCCGATTACAGGCGACTGCGCCGCGAGGCGGGATTTACGAGCTATGACGCTACGGACCTTGAAGAGCTTCTTCGCGCTCACGGGTTCGTGATGCGCCAGGCTTCGCGCAACCTAGGTCACAACAGCCGCCGGGCGGCCTTCATCGCGCGACTTGCCACCGCGTAATCCGCCGGCCCGAGATTTGGGGATTGCGCAGCGCCGCGGCTGGCGTTAGCGGTTCGGTTCCGATATGAGAAGCGCCGAGCGCCGGCCTCGCTGAGGCGGCGCCGAAGTCGTTTCGCAGCTTTCGTGCTTCGCGCGCCGCTCTCCGAATGGCGCGGGCGACGCCTCGCGCGTCGCATCGTCGCGCGCGCGAGGCGAAGAAGGAGGCTCACTGATGCCGTCTTATCTCGATCTGGCCGTGCTCGGCATCGTGCTTGTGTCCGCGCTTCTGGCGTTGTTGCGCGGATTTACGCGCGAGGTGCTGGCGATCCTCTCCTGGGTCGTCGCCGGCGCCGCCGGCTATGCCGAATACAAGCATCCGATGCTGCTCGAATACGTCAAACGTTTCGTGCCCAATGAAAAATTCGCTCCTTACGTCTCTATCGGCGCAGCCTTCCTGGTCGCGCTGATCGTCGTGTCGATCGTCACGGTGAAGATCTCCGACCTCATTCTCGACAGCAAGATCGGCGCGCTGGACCGCACGCTCGGCTTCATCTTCGGGGCAGCGCGCGGAATGCTGCTCGCAGTCGTCGCGTTCTTCTTCTACAACTGGCTTGCCCATGACGACACCCAGCCGGAATGGGTCCGGAACGCGCGCATGAAGCCGTTTCTCGAGGCTGGCGGCGAACGCCTGGGCGACCTCATTCCCCAGGACATCGAGAAGCAGATCGAGGCGGCGGTGGCGAGCCTCAAGCACAAAAAGGGCGCGCCCGCCAATGACGAGCCGCCGTCCGAGAGCGATACGGACACGGGCCGGACGGCGGGACCCGCGGCGGAAAAGAAATCGTAGCGCGACATTCCTCCGCGCGAAACCCGTTGCGACGCCTATATGAGCTTTGCGTCGTCGGGGCGACGGCGTGATGCGAAGGCGAAACGAGGCGCGGCCTTGAGAATCGATGCGCCCCCCGAGAGGACTTCCGCGATGAGCGGGCTTGGCCAGTCTCCCGCTGCGGTCGACGCCGACGAGGATCGGCTGCGCGAGCATTGCGGCGTGTTCGGCATATTCG
>DATHCI010000030.1:0-27562 GCA_035319645.1 Methylocystis sp.
CATTGACCCGCCAGTACAGGGTGCTGACCGGAGCGGAGCTCATCGAGCTCGGCGTGCGCAACTGCCTGCGCGACGACCGCACGCTCGTCGCCGGCAGACGGCCGGCGAAGCCGACCGTCGTCGCCGCCGCGTCGCAGCCCCAAGCCGCCCCCGACCCGGGCGGCCTGCAGGATTTCGCGCGCACGCTGCGCGTCGCCGTCGCGCAGGCGCTGTCTCGTCCCGAGGGCGCGCCGATCCCGCCAATCGTCGTCGAGGACCGCACGGCCGCGCCGGAAAAAATCGTCTCTCCAAGAGAGGCGCAGATCGTGGCGACGCTCGTCGCGCCGCTGCCGCCACGACGCCCGCAATTCGGCGCGGTCGCCATATCGACGCCCCGCCTCGATGCGTCGACGCTCATCCCGGGCGCCCATCCCATCCTCGATGCGACGCGCTTCGCGCCGCAACCCTCGCGGATCGCTGCAGCGGATGATCAACTTTAGAGAGCCTGTTCGCCGAATATTTACGCTCACCTGCGATCGAATGAAAATGCCACGACAGCTTGCAGTTTGAGTTCTGCAATTTACCAAACCTTATAACGGCGGCGGCAACTTTCCCCGGTCGGCGCCGCTTGACGGCGCCAGCGCGGCCGAGGAGGGAACCGTTGTTGAAATTCTTGCGGCAATTCTGGGATGACGAGGCCGGAACCACAACGATCGAATATGGTCTAACGGGCACATTCATGGCCGTAATCGTCATCACGGCGTTCAGCCTCGTGGGGTCGCGGCTCAAGCTCTCATTCGGCGATATCGCCAACAACCTCTCGACAAGCTGACGGGCTGCGCGGGGAGCCTCTCGTCCAGCGGAGGCGCGACGAGACACGCCGTTTCTTCGGGCGCGTGAACGAGGGAGCGCACGCGACCAAGCGGCAGTCGCTCTCCCCCGCGAGGCGCCATGGCGTCAGCGTGACGCGTCATGTCGGCGATCGGCGCATCGCAAAAGTAACCAAATCGCCGCAGCCGGCGCGCCGCAGCCGCGAATTAACCAGCTGTCAGCAGTTGTATTAAGACAAAGTTGAAGCGCCCTCGTGAGGGTTCAGAAAGCACGCCCAGAGCGGGCGAGCCGCGCACGCAGGGGTTTCCCGCCATGATGAAGTTCTTCCACGACGAGAGCGGCGCCACCGCGATCGAATACGGACTGATCGCGTCTCTGATCGCGGTCGTCGCCATCGCCGCCTTCAGCCTCGTCGGCTCGCGACTGAAGCTCACCTTCTACGACATCGCGAACAATCTCTCGACGAGCTGAGGCTCGCCCTGCGCGGCGCCCGCCCCTTCAAGGCGAACGCCGCGCCCCCGTGCCCGAAACGGCGCCAGTCGGCCTGTAAGCCGGGTTCTGTATGGCGCGGGACCTCGGCCCCGCGCGTGATGACCATTCCTCTTGGGTCGGCCGTTGCCGGCCGCCTCGAGCGACCAACCCGGACGAAAGCCCGGAGACGGGCTCCAAAACGCCGCAAGGCGTCCTGCTTCGCCCCTATTCGGTCTTGCTCCCGGCGGGGCTTGCCGCGCCTCGGACGTCGCCGTCCGAGCGGTGCGCTCTTACCGCACCCTTTCACCCTTGCCGCGCCGGATCCTGTCGGATCCGTTGCGGCGGTTTGCTTTCTGTGGCGCTTTCCCTGGGGTCGCCCCCGCCGGACGTTATCCGGCGCCGTGTCTCCGTGGAGCCCGGACTTTCCTCTGCGCGCTCGGCGCAGCGGTCATCCGGCCGACTGGCGACTCTGCGATAGGATCGACGCCGCGGCGGGTCAAGAGCTGAGGTTGTCGGAACTTCGCCTATTGAGACCGAGCAAGCGCCCGGACCTAGCCTGTCGAAATTTTTGAGATTTTCGTATACTACGGATCGTCGCGTTTATATCCAATCGCTTCTTTACGCGATCGCCCAGGGGACTATTGTTGTTTGCGGTGGCGAATCAGCCTAACCTTCGCTTTCAGGCAGAATTCCCTGGGCTTTTATAATAGCTCAGAGTCCAGCCTCCCTTTCTTTTGCGGAGCAGAACATGTGCCTCATTTGCGGAAACGCCAATTTTGGGCGGATGTGGGGGCGGCTATCATCGAAGCAGGAACAGGTCGGCGCGCCGATCGAGATGACGCGCCGACGACTGGTTGCGACAGGTATTGCTGCAGGCGCCCTCGCGGCCGCGCCCCCGCCGTCGTTCGCCGCGCCCGAGAAAATCACCATATTCCGCAATGGGCGCATTTATACAGTGGAGGACGCCCAGCCCTGGGCGCAGGCCGTCGTCGTGGGCGGAAGACGCATCCTCTATGTCGGGAACGACGCCGGCGCGATGAAGTTCGCCGGCCCCGGCGCCGAAGTCTTCGACCTTAATGGCCGCATGATGCTTCCGGGCTTTGTCGAAGCCCACTGGCATCTCGCCAGCGTGGCCTTCGCCCGCGGCGCCTGGGTGAATTACGACCGGACCGAGGAGATTTACGAGGCCTTGCGCCAATACGCCAAAGCGCATCCCGACGAGAAAATCATCACGGGCTTCGGCTGGATGGCCGCCAAATTTCCCGAGACCGGGCCGCGCAAGGAGCCCTTGGACGAAATCGTCCCGGATCGGCCGGTGCTGCTGATCTCGAACGATTTCCACAACTACTGGGTCAATTCGAAATTCTTGGAGATGGCGGGGATCGACAAGAATACGCCCCGTGACGTCGTGCCGGGCGCGTCGTGGTTCGAGAAAGATGCGAAGACCGGCGAGCCCACGGGCTTCATGAGCGAGCCGCCCGCTTTGTTCGCCACGCTGGAGGCGTTCGAGAAGCGCGGGATTGAGCCCTATGGGCTGAGAGCCGCCGCCGCGGCGATGGAGGAGTGGCAGCCCAGGCTCGCAGGCGCGGGGATAACGACGTTCTTCGACGCGGGCTTCGTCCTTTGGCCGGACCAGCAGCATAACGGCTTCGACATCCTCGTCGATCTTGAACGTCGCGGCAAGCTGCTGCAGCGCGTTGTGGGCTCGTTTTATTACAACGACGCCAAAGTCGATCCGCTGCCGATCATCCGGGAATATAAAAGGAAATATCAGACCGCGCTGGTTCAGGCCAACGTGCTCAAGCTGGTTGCGGACGGCACAGAATACACTCGAACCGCTTTCTATCTCCAGTCCTATGCGGGCAAACCGGATTGGCGCGGCGAGCCGCTGCTTCCGCCCGATGTGATGAACCGGGTGGCGCGCGCGGCGGACGCCGAGGGAATCGACATGCATGTGCACGCCGTGGGCGACGCCGCGGTGAGAATGACGCTCGACGCCTTTGAGGAGGCCATGAAGTCGAACGGTCCGCGAGACCGGCGCCACACGCTTTGTCACGCTTTCCTCACCGCGCCGGAAGACATTCCGCGGTTTCACAAGCTCGGCGTCGTCGCCAATACGCAAATCCAGTGGGGCGTGCCCGACGTTAGCCAATTGCGGATTCGCGACATCTTGGGCGAAGAGCGCTGGAGCCGCATGTATTCGTTCAAGTCGTTCGTGGATGCAGGCGCCACGGTGTCGTTCGGGAACGATGCGCTCGCGACGGGTTACAAGGTGGTCTACAAGCCGCTCGAAGCGATCCAGGCGGGCCATACGCGGCAGGAGCCCGGCAAGCCCGACGGCCCCCTCCAGCCGCCTTCGAGCGAGCGTCTCTCCATCGCCGAGCTCATTCGCGGCTACACGCTCAACGGCGCCTATCAGCTCCGCAAGGAGAAAGAGATCGGATCGATCAAGACGGGCAAGCTCGCCGATCTCGTCGTGCTGGAGCAGAACTTGTTCGACGTCCCGCCCCACGACATCGGCAAGGCGAGGGTGCAACTGACGATGATGGACGGGCGGATCACTCATCGCGATGGATTGAGCCCGACGACGATGAAGGCGAAGCGCGCCAGCGCGCAGTCCCCGTCGCGAAAGCGTCGATGACGAACGCCCGCGTGAAATGACGCATGGCGTCCACAGCACGAGTAAGCCCTTTCACCATCCGGCTACGGCGCGATCCGGCGCGGCGACCGTCAAAGACGCTCTTGCGGCGGCGCTTTGCGCCTATCCCCCGAGCGCCCAAGACGCCGGATTGTCCGCCTCGGAAATTGCGAAACTCGTGCAGAACCCGCTCTCCGACGCGAGCCTCGTTCCCTTCGCAAACGACGCGAATTTCGGCGTCGGCCCCTGTCGCGAGGCGGGAGACGTCCTGCATATCCGGCTCGTCGCGCCGGTCCAGCTCACCCTGAATTGGCATCTCGTCACGCGAACGACGATCCCCGTCGTCTCGCAGGTTCGCGCCTCGGATTCCCAAGGACGCGAGTTCGGCGTTGGCGACCCCGACCTGGAACGAGCGGCTGCGCTTCTCACCGCGCGTTGAGAATCGTCCGGCACTCCGCCGGCAGCGCCGACATGGTCATCGGCGGCCAGGTCTTCGTCGATTTTTTCGGATGAAGCGCCTCGTCGGTGAACCACCAGGCGAGCGAGGCGTCGCAGCCGTCGCCCGCGGGCGTCGGGTCCTGGTCGCGACAGGCGTCGGCGCCCCGCGGGCAGAAAAGCCGCACGTGAAAGTGATAGTTGTGCGCGAAGTAGGGCCTGACCTTGCGCATCCAGGGCTCGCCCTGCGCCACGCGGCACATCGCCCGCTTGATCGCCGCGTTGACGAAAATGCGCTGCACCGCAGGGTCTTCGGCGGCGGCGCGCACGACGGCGAGTTGACCGTCGGTCCACACGCCCGGGATGACATCGAGCCCGTCCGCACGCACCATGTCGACCGCCGACATCTCCTCGCGCTCGGCGATCGAGAACTCGCGCGGCGGCATGGGCGTGAGCCAGATATCTGCGTCAAGACCGATCTGATGCGAGGCGTGGCCGGTCAGCATGGGCCCGCCTCGCGGCTGCGACATGTCGCCGATGAGCAGGCCCGGCCAGCCTGACGCCGCCGCCGCCCTGGGCGCAAAACGTTCGAGAAAGGCGATGAGCGCCGGGTGTCCCCAATTGCGGTTGCGCGAGGGACGCATGACCTGCCAGTTGGGCCCGTTCAACGGCAGCTCAACGCCGCCGGAGAGACAGCCCTTCGAGTAAAAGCCGACGGGCTCTGCTTCGAGCTGCGCAGGCGCTTGGACGCGTCCGAACAGCTCCTTCGCGGGCGTCGCAGGATCTGCGGGATGCGCGAGCGGCGGCAAGGGCTTGGGATTGAGCGAGCCCTTCTCCTGCGCGAGAGCTAGCGACGCCGCCATGAAAGCTAGCGTCCAAAGCACGCGGAATTTATTCGTCATGCGCCTTGTCCCGCATTGAGGCGATCTTATTCTGAATGGGGGCCGATTCGGTAAAATCTGTCAACCCTATCCGCGACTCCAGGTTGCCAATTCGCGAGCCTTCGGCAAGTATGGGTTGTCGGAAGTTGCGTTGGGAGCGCGTCATGAAGCTCGGCAAGCCTGGGTTGATCTTGCTCTTCTCATTGTTCGGAGCCGTCGCCATCGCCAACGCCACGGCTCTAATCCACATCGACCTCTCAAGGCAGACGATGCATGTCGAATCCTCGACGGGCTCCTACACATGGCCCGTGTCGACGGCGCGTTCCGGCTATTCGACTCCGCGCGGCAGCTTCGCGCCGACCGGCATGCAAAGAATGCATTATTCCAAAAAATACCACAACTCGCCGATGCCCTACTCGATCTTCTTCCGCGGCGGCTACGCCATTCACGGCACCTACGCGACCGGCGCGCTCGGACGCCCGGCGTCGCATGGCTGCGTGCGGCTCTCGCCGACCCACGCCGCCCAACTGTTCCGCATGGTGCAGAACGAGGGCGGCTCCATCTCGATCACGGGTGCGCCGCCGGCCGGCCCGACGCGCTACGCGAGGCGCGAGCGGGACCACGAGACCGCTCTGGCCTATGCCGCGCACCGTCACTATCGCCAGTGGTCGGTCAGGAGCTGGCAGCGCGCGCCTTACGCGACTTATGAGTATTTCGACCCTGATTCCCCGCGATACTGAGAGAGTCGCGGCGCTGCGCGGCCTACTGGCCCCGCAGCGCGTTCAGAACCTTGAGCCCCGCGCGCCCGTCCCGCTTCAGGCCGTTGCGGCCCTCGAAGTCGGCGATGGCTTCTTTGGTCTTGGTTCCAATGACTCCGTCGGGCTCGCCGAGCTCATAGCCGCGCCTGATAAGAAGCGCTTGCAGTTCCCGCCGCTCTGCGCGCGACAGGCCCGGATCGTCGGTCGGCCAGGGCGTCTGGATTCCCGGACGCCCGCGCAACTGGTCGGAGAGCGTGCAGATCGCCAGGGCGTAAGACTCCGCTGCGTTGTAGGCGTATATCGCGTCGAAGTTGTGCGTGACGAGGAAGCCGGGTCCGTTGCGGCCCGCCGGAAGCAGCAGGGCCGCGCGGCCCTCGCCCAATGGGCCGCCGTCGAGCCGCGTGATCCCATGCGACGCCCAGGTCGACATCGGCTGGCGGTTCGTACGCCCCGAGGGGCCCGCGTAGCGCTCCGGCAGCCGCACTTCGAAGCCCCACGTCGCGCCATGAGTCCAGCCGGCCTTGTGCAGAAAATTCGCCGTGCTGCCGAGCGCGTCGGCCGGATCGCTGGCGATGTTCCTGCGTCCGTCGCCGTCGAGATCCACGGCAGTCGAGAGAAAGGTCGACGGCATGAACTGCGTGTGACCGAAAGCGCCGGCCCAGGAGCCCACGAATTCCTGCGGGGCGATGTCGCCGTGATCCAGGATCTTGAGCGCCGCCATGAGCTCCTTGCGGAAATAGTCAGCGCGTCGGGGCGCCTGGCAGGCGAGCGTCGCCAGCGATTGCACGACCGGGCGCTTGCCGAAGCTCTTGCCGAAGTCCGACTCGACGCCCCAGACGGCGACGACCACCGCCGGATCGACGCCGAAGCGGCTCTCCGCCTCGCGGAGCGCGCCGGCGTGCCGATGCATGAGCTCGCGGCCTTCGGCCACGCGCTCCTCGTCGACGAGCCCCGCGATATAGTCCCAGACCGGGGTCGTGAACTCCGGCTGCTGGTCCATGAAGCTTACGGCGTCGTTCGGCTCCAGCGCGCCGAGCGCGTTCTCGATCGTCGCCGATGAGACGCCGGCGGCGGCGGCGCTTTGGCGAAGCCCTGCGAGACAGGAGCTCCAATCGGCGCGCGCGGGCGACGCGCAAAGGCAGACGGCCCCGAAGGCGGCGAGAAGGAAGTTCGCTTTCATGGCGCGCGAGCCTAGCCGTTGATGGTTAACGCGCGATGAGCCGCGCCGAGCCCCGTCCTTTCGCCTGCTATTCCGGCGGTTTTACGAAACTTATTTCTTGGCCGGCGCGGCGGGGCTCGCGAGCTTGGCCTTATAGCGTTCGTGATGAATGCGGGCGTAAACGCCAGCGACATAGCCGACGACGCAGATCACCGCATAGACGAGGATGATGAAGCCGCCGCGCTCATTGGCTTTTTCGGCCCTCTCCAAGAGGCCGGTCACATCCTGCACATCGGCGAATCGGTCGACCGCGACGCCCATGACGACCGCCATGATCGGCACGAGCCACGATTTCAATCGGAAATATCCTGACGCGAAGGCGATCAGAAACGCCCCGAGACCAATGAGGTGGATGAACTGCAGAAAGACCGACTGCAACACGAGCGTCAGCAGCTTGAAGACCTTGACCATCTCCCTCCCCCTGGTGACTCGCGCGGCGGCCCGCGTCTATTTGCCGACAATCTAGGCGCACTCAGGCTCAGAGGGAAGATGCTGCGACAGCGCTTCGAGAACCGCCATGCGCACCGCGACGCCCATCTCGACCTGCTCGCGGATCAGCGAGCGCGGCCCGTCGGCGACGCCGGAATCGATCTCGACGCCGCGGTTCATCGGGCCCGGATGCATGACGAGCGCATCGGGGGCGGCGCGCGCGAGCTTTTCTTCGTCGAGGCCGAAAAAGTGGAAATACTCGCGCGCGCTCGGCGTGAGCGAGCCGCTCATGCGCTCACGCTGAAGCCGCAGCATCATGACGACGTCGGCGCCTTGGAGGCCTGAAGCCATGTCGTGATGCACGGCGACGCCGAGCCGCTCGAAGACGCGCGGCGCGAGCGTCGAGGGACCTACAGCGCGCAGCCTGGCGCCGAGCGCCCCGAGCAGGATGAAGTTCGAGCGGGCGACGCGCGAGTGCAGAACGTCGCCGCAGATCGCGACCGTCAGCCCTTCGATCCGCCCCTTGTTGCGGCGGATGGTCAGCGCGTCGAGAAGCGCCTGTGTGGGGTGCTCATGCGCCCCGTCGCCGGCGTTGACGACCGAGCAGCTGACTTTCTTTGCGAGGAGATGCGCCGCGCCGGCCTGCGCATGGCGCACGACGATGATGTCGGGGCGCATGGCGTTCAGCGTCATGGCCGTGTCAAGCAAGGTCTCGCCCTTTCGCTCGGAGGATTGCGCGACCGACATGTTCATGACGTCGGCGCCGAGCCGCTTGCCGGCGATCTCGAAGGAGGCCTGCGTGCGCGTCGAAGCCTCGTAGAACAGGTTTATCAGCGTGCGCCCGCGCAAATCGGCGCGCTTCTTCTCGACGCGGCGGGAGACTTCGATGGCGTTCTCGGCGAGCTCGAGCAAAAGGAGGATGTCGGGTCGCGACAGGCCCTCGACGCCGAGGAGATGACGGTGCGGGAATCGGCTCGCGGGAAGGTCTTGCGGCATGGTTTGGAAATAGCAGGTTTTGCCGGCGCCCCCAAGCTCGGCACAGGAATGCTCGGCACAGGAATGCTCAGCACAGGAATGGAAGCGATCCGCCGGTCGCCGGGAGCCCCTTCGGTCAGGTCGTCTGGGGCTACGAGCGAACTGCGGCAAATGGCCAAATTGACCCCCCGCCCGCGTCGCTTTTACTCTTTATCATACCGACTTCCAGGCGATGAAGATCGTGGAAGAAGAGGAGCCGAAACAATGAGCGCGAGGTTCGCGGTGATCGCGGTGGCGCTCTGCTTGGCGATACCGGCGGAGAGCTTCGCCAAGGGCAGCCCGGTCACAGTCAAGGTTTGCGATTCCGTATGCAAGCACCGCGCTGCATGCAGGTAGGCTCGACGCCGCACTTCGCCCGGGCTCTTCGGTGCGACGACGGTGGTCGCGCCTGACGCCGACCACGCTGAGTGAGGAGCTCTCATATTTCCGCCGCCATTTGTCGCATCCTAGACGCGTCCACATGTCGAGAGGTTGACGACTCCCATGTCGCGGTCGCGCGCTCCTTTTGTCGCTCTGCTGTCAGCGACCCTGCTCACGCTGCAAGGCGGTTCGGCTGCCGCTCAATACGGCTGGTATCCGCCCTATGGCGGCTACTACGCGCAGCCTTACTATGGCAGGGCTTATCCGGACCCGCGCGGCTACGATCGGGGCTATGAGGACGACTACGACCCGCGGGCGCGCCCGCGCTCCAGGGGACAGACGCGCAACGACGACGATCTCTACGACGAGGTTTGGCGGCCCGCGGATCCTTACGCCGGCGCGCCGCGCGGGCGCGCTCGCGTCGCGTCGCTGCCGCCTGACGCCGATCCCAATTATTCGACGCCCGAAAACCACGACGAGGACATCGACTTCAACCAGACCACGGCGGCCGTCGTCGCGGATCCTACGGGACAGCGGTCGAACACGATCACGATCGACACGGCGAAGCGCAAGCTCTACTTCTCGCTCGGCGACGGGCGCGCCGTGGAATATGGCGTCGGCGTCGGGCGCGAGGGCTTCGCCTGGAAGGGTCAGGCGCAGATCGGACGCAAGGCTTTCTGGCCCGGCTGGACGCCGCCCAAAGAAATGCTGCTGCGCCGCCCCGACCTGCCGGTCCATATGGAGGGCGGAATTGAAAATCCCCTCGGCGCGCGGGCGCTTTATCTGTTCAAGGGCGACCGCGACTCGGGCTTCCGCATCCACGGCACCAATGAGCCGGACACGATCGGCCAGGCCGTGTCATCGGGGTGCATCCGCATGCTCAACGCCGACGTGATCGATCTCTATCGCCGCACGAAGGTCGGCACGCGCGTGGTCGTGCTGTGACCGCGCAGCGGCCTCGGGACGCGGTCAGATGACGCCGCTCGCGATATTCACCGTGAGGCCGATGATCGCGAGATTGTAGAAGAACGACAGCGTTCCGTGGACCGCGGTCAGGACCCGCATCTCGCGCGAGCTCGTCGACACGTCCGCGGTCTGCGACGCCAGCCCGATCACAAAGGAATAATATAGAAAGTCCACGTAATTGGGCATCTCGCCGCCCGGGAACATGAGGCCGCCGCGCTCGTCGGGCTTCTTGTCGGGAGCGGCGATGGTTTCGTCGTAATATTCATGCGCGTAGTGGAAGGCGAAGGTCAGATGCAGGAACATCCAGCTGTCGATGACCGTCAGCACTGCAAGACCCAAATGGAGCGCCTTCTGCAAGCCCTCCATGTTCTTGACCGGCCCGAGCTCCAGCACGATCGCGCCCATCGAAGCGCAGGCCACGCCTATCGCGAGCAGCAAAATAACAAACCGGCCTTCATCCATGAATTGGGCGCGCTGGCGCACCTTCTGGTGGTCGGCGCCAGCGATCAGCACGGCGGACGCGGAGAGATAGGCGATGACCGCGATGTTCCAGGCGATCAGCGCGCGCGTCGCGACCCGCATGTGTTCGGGGAGGACCACGCCGATGGCGACGCCGATCAGCGCGCAAATCAGCAGTCGAGGCCGCGCGCGCAAGACGCGGAACGGCTTCAGCAGACCCGACCTTTGGCTGCGGCGGGCGAGGAGCGGAGCGTCGGCCATGGCGCGCCCCTAGCTGTTGCGCCGCGCGACGAAGCGCGCCGCTTCCGCGAGCGTCGCCGCTGCGGCGCCGAAGCCCGCGAGCGCCGAAACCGCCTCGTCGACGAGGGCGTCGCGCCGGGCCTTGGCCGACTCGAGGCCCAAAAGGCTGACGAGCGTCGCCTTGCCGCGCTCGGCGTCCTTCCCGGCGCGCTTGCCGAGCGCCGCCGTGTCGCCCTCGGCGTCGAGAATGTCGTCGGCGACCTGAAACGCCGCCCCGAGCGCCGCGCCATAGCGCGAGAGCGCCCGCGCCTGTTCCGGATGGGCCTGCGCCAGTATCGCGCCGGCGTCGACCGCAAAACGCAGCAGCGCGCCTGTCTTCATGGCTTGCAGCGTCAGAATTTCCGGCTGGTCGAGCGCTGTCTGCGCTGTTTCGGCGGCGAGATCGAGAGCTTGACCGCCCACCATGCCGCCAAGCCCGGCGGCGCGCGCGAGCTTCAGCGTCAGCTCGGCGCGCACGCGCGGATCCGCATGCGTCGCCGGATCGGCGAGGACGTCGAAAGCGTAGGTCAGCAGGCCGTCGCCGGCGAGGATCGCGGTCGCCTCGTCGAAGGCCTTGTGCGTGGTCGGGCGCCCGCGGCGCAGGTCGTCGTCGTCCATGGCCGGCAGGTCGTCATGGGCGAGCGAATAGCAATGCACCATCTCAAGCGCGCAGCCCGCGCGCAGCGGGCCGGCGCCGGTCACGCCGAAGAGCCGGGCCGACTCGATGACCAGGAACGGGCGCAGCCGTTTGCCGCCGCCGAGCGTCGCATAGCGCATCGCGGCCAAAAGCCGCTGCGGCCGGGCGATTTCGCCCTCGAGCGTCGTAGCGCCGAGCAGCTGATCGAGCGTCGACTCGACCGCCGCCGCTGCTTCCTCCAGCCTTTGCGAAAAATCCGCGCCGATCACGGCGTTCATGCCTGCGCCCCGTACTTCGCTTCGCCGCCCGTTGGCGGAGGCGCCAAGACGTCGAACCCGCGCCCTTGACCGCGGCGCCGCGCCCGCTCAATATGAAAAGCTGCGCAGGAGCGCAACAAGAAGGGTCGCGTCGCGTGACGGACTCCGCGTCCCCAGGAAAGAGTCAGTTGCGTCTCGCAACGCGCAACGGCGAGGCCCTCGTCGCTCAGGCGGCGAGAGAGGGGAAGCATGTCGCGCTGGCGCCAGACGCCTCGCTCGACGACGCCTGTATCGCGATCCTCGGCGGCTGCCGCGCGCTATTCCAACGGCATGCGGCCGAGCTTGAGCGCAGCTGCGACGTCGAGGCCATCCATCAACTTCGCGTCGCGCTACGCCGCCTGCGCGCTTTTCTCGGCTTGCTGAAGACCATCGCGCCGGGCGAAGAGCGCGAATCGCTCGCGGCGGAGGCGAAAGAGATCGCCGGCGCGATGGGTCCCGCGCGAGATCTCGATGTGTTCTGCGAGGCGCTGCGGCGCGACCTGAACCCCCTCCTCGACCATGAGCCTGGGCTTTGCGCGCTGCTCGACGCCGCCGAAGCAAAGCGATTCGAAGCTCAGGGCGCGGCCCGCGCGGCCTTAACCTCCGACGCGGCGCGGCGCTTCGAAGCCGACCTCGACGCCTTCATCTCCCGCCGGCCGTGGCGCGGGGAGGGTTCGGACGAGCCGGGCTCGGCGCGCGTCTTTGCTGTGAAGGCGCTGCGGCGCTCGCGCCGACGCGCGTTGCGGAGCTTCGAGGGCCTCGCGCAAGCGTCGCCGGAGCAACTGCACAGGGCGCGCATCGCCGTGAAGAAGGCGCGCTACGCGGCGGAGCTTTTCGCGGATCTGTTCGCGACGGCGCAGCGGAAAACCTACGCCCGCGGTCTGGCGAAGATCCAAGACCGTCTCGGCGAAGCCAATGATCGGACCACGGCCGAGCGTCTGCTTGACGAGATCGTCGACGCCAGGCCCGCGCTAGCTCCGGCTCGCGCCGCTCTGTCGCGGCTACGAGCCGCTGGACCGGGCCTCGAGACGACAAAGCCCAAGCGCTGGACGCGGAAGCTGCGCGGGCTCGAACCCTTCTGGCGAGCCGAGGAGGCTGAAGAAACACAATAGATTTCAAGGTCCGTGTAACTTAATTGCAACACTCGGCAAAAAAAGCATGATTGGCGAGAATTACTCAATTGTTTGCGGAAAGCCACCCGATTAGGCTCTCGCTGATGGAGATCGGCCGGACAAAACTCGTCGCGCGCCGCCGAACAGCGTTCTTGGCCGCGCTCGTTCTCGCGCTGCTTCTCGGAGTCGAGCAGCGGGGAGTTCATGCGCGCCTGATATCGGTCTTGGAACCACGCGCAGTCGCGGACTGCTTGCGACAGGGGCGCGGCGTTCCCGCCAAGCACCACGACATCCCCGACTGCGCCTTGTGCTTTTATGCCGATGAGGCTGCGCCCCCGCAAAGCGTCGCTGGCGAGGCCCGATCGGTCGCTCCAACCGACGCGCGACACGCTTGGCGAAGCTTTGCCGCCGAGACGTTCGCGCCTGCGGCGCCCGCCGCCAACCGCGCCCGCGCCTCACCCTGATCCGCGCCCGAGTTGCGGCGATCGAACGCCGCCTTGCCTTGCTTTCGCATCCCCCGTCCGCGACGCGCGCCGGCCGCGCCACGCCCTGCTGCTCTGGGCGTCAGGAGAGAGTCATGCTCACAAACCGCCTCGCGCCGACCATCAGCGCGCTTTCCCTCTCGCTTGCGATCGGCGCTCCCGCGGCGCTCGCGCAAACAGCCTTGCCGACGATCGAGATCGGCGCCGAGAAGCCCGCGAGACCGGCGGGAACGACCGGCGCGCCGGCGGTCTCCCGGCCGGCTCCAAGGCCCGCGCCCGCCGCGCCGGCCCCCGCCCCGACGGTCGAGGAGGCGGCGAAGCCTCTGACTCAGCCGCAAAAGCCCGACACGGCGTCGAGCGTCAAAGACTTCACCGCGAAACAAGTGACGGAGCGACTCTATTCGCAGCCCCAGGAGGCGCTCGAGATCGATCCGGGCCTCGTCATCGCCCAGCACAGCGGCTCTGGCAAGGCCGCGCAATATTTCCTGCGCGGCTTCGCGCTCGACCATGGCTACGACATCGGCATCACTTTCGACGGAATGAACGTCAATCAGCCGTCCCACATTCACAGCAACGGCTACGCCGACGTGAACTGGCTCATGCCGGAACTTCTTGGCCAGTTCGAGGTCCGCAAGGGCCCCTATTTCGCCGACGAGGGCGTGTTCTCGGCGGTTGGCGCGATCCACATGAACTATGTCGACTCGCTGCGCGACGGCCTGTTCGTCGCTTCAGGCGGCAGCTTCGCCTGGGGCCGTCTCTTTGGAGCCAAGTCCTGGGCCGCCGGCGAGGGCGAGTTGCTGCTGGCGATCGAGGGCAACATCTACAACGGTCCGTGGCAGCGCCCCGACGAGGAGCGCAAGATCAATACATTCGCGCGTTGGAGCAAGGGGACGCAGGAGAACGGCTTCTCCGTCACGGCGATGGCCTATTCCAACCACTATTTCGCGACCGAACAGGTCCCTTGGAACCTGATCTCCGAAGGGCTGACGTCACGCTGGGACACGCAGGACCCTACAGACGGCGGCAACGCCTCGCGCTACAGCCTGTCGCTGCGCTGGAGCGAGACCAACAAGAACGATTGGTCGCGCATCGAAGCCTTCGTCATCCACAACGACACGAACCTTTACGACGACTTCACCTACTGGCTGTCCAATCCCGTCAATGTGCTCGGCGGGGTCGGCGATCAGACGCACCAATATGATCATCGCACGCAGCTCGGCTTGAACCTTCTGCATGGCTGGAAGTACAACTTCGAGTCGACTCCGGTGGAGACGCGCGTCGGTTGGCAAAATCTCGCCGACTTCATTCACAACGGCAATGGAGACTCGTTCGGGCGCTGGCAATATGACGAAATTTCCGACAACGGCATCAAGGAATATATCCATGGCGCCTGGACGGACACGACCGCATACTGGACGAAGTGGTTCCGAACGACGGAGGGCTTCCGCTTAGACTATGTTCACGGGTCAGTGGATTCCGAAGCCAATCCGCTGTATGGGGTGGGCGTGTGGCCGCCGCCTCCCACGCCCCTGCCACTCGGTCCCTATAACAACGGCGAGCTCGGGCGGTTCTTCACGAGCCCGAAGTTCGGGGCCGTGCTCGGGCCGTTCAACAGCAGCGAAATATTCTTGAACTTCGGCGAAGGCCTGCGCGCCGAGGACATGCGCGGCGCGACCAACCGCTTTGCTGTGAACGCGCCGTATCTTCCTGGCTACAACTATATTCCGAACGTGCAGCTCCTGACGAAAACGCGCGGCGCCGAGCTCGGCTTCCGCACCAAGGCGATCGAGGGGCTGGACACGAGCTTGAGCCTCTATTGGCAGGACCTCGACGCCGAACAGACCTTCAACGCCGACACGGCGATGAGCTCCTACGGTCGGCCAGGACGCCGCTATGGCTTCGAGTGGACCGCCCGGTATGACGCGACCAGCTGGCTGCATTTGGACGCCGACGTCACGGCTACGCATGCGCGCTTCAGGGGCTTCGACACGATCCAGGCGGCGGCCTACGCCATGTATCTCGCCGGCGGCCCGGGCAGCGACGGCGGTCTTTGGCCGCTAGGCCTGCCGGGATTGAGCCCGGGCAACTATCTCATGCTCGCGCCCGTCTGGGTCTCGACCTGGGACATCGAGGCCGGCGAAAAGACCGGCTGGTTCGGCGCGCTGCAGGGACGCTATTTCGGCGCGCGTCCCTTGACCGAGGATGGCGAGATCGAGTCGCACGCGACGTTCACGGTCGGCGCGCGGCTTGGCTATCGCTTCGACAATGGCTGGAGGGTTCAGCTCGACGCGTTCAACATTCTGAACTCCCGCGCCGACATGATCGACTACCAGGCGAATGTCTGGGGCAAGCAGGATTTCGCCATCTGGCCCGGATACGGAACCCAAGGGGTAAGCGCTTATGGCATCTCGGAGCGCGTATATAAGCCCATCGATCCGCCGGCCGTGCGTCTGACGATCAGCGGCCCTCTCTCGTTCGACAAGCCGCCGCCGATCGCGGCGCAGTTCTGAAGCGGGCCTATCTAGAAACTCACGCGGCGACGGGCGAGAGGGACCCCCACCCCGGCCCTCCCCCTTGCAGGGGGAGGGGGACACACCCGCCGCTCGTGCTCGTCCGCCAAAGAAGAAGACTGCGGCGTCGCAGTCCTCCCTCCCCCTGCAAGGGGCAGGGTCGGGGAGGGGGTCGTCCTCCCGAAAAACCCATCTCGAACACGCGCCCGGCCGTTTCATCCATCCAGGGTGCGCAACGCGAATGGAAACTCACCCGCTTCACTGCTTCGGGGCGTCGGCCGACTTTTCGGCGGGCGCTTTCGCAGCCGCGTAGCCCTCGATGAGGTTGGCGCCGACGGGGATGTCGAGCGTCGCCGCTTCGAGCTCCTCGGTGTGGATGGGCTCGGAACGCCCGCCGAGGCAACGGGCGAGGAAGCTCTCGGACAGAGCCAGGTTGGCGAGATTGTTCTGGGGCTGGACGAAGCCGTGGCCCTCGTTCTTCGCGACCACATAGGTCACGGGGATCTTGTGCTTCTCCAAAGTCTCGACGATCTCGTCGGCATGCGCCTTGACGACGCGGGGATCGTGCTCCCCTTGCACGACCATCAGCGGTCGCTTGATGCGGTCCGCGGCGAAGAGCGGCGACCGCTCCTTCAGCAGCGCCTGTCCCTCGGGCGTGGCCGGATCGCCGAGCGCCTTGACGAGCTGCGGGTACCCCGAGGCCCAATAGGGCGGGATCGTTCGCAGCAGCTGCTCGAGGTTCGACGGCCCCACCGTGTCTATGCCGCAAGCATAGGTCTCCGGGTCGCGCGTCAGCCCGACGAGCGTGGCGTAGCCGCCGTAGCTGCCGCCCATGATCGCAATGCGCGCCGGATCGGCGATTTTCTTGTCGATCGCATAGGCTACGACGTCGAGCAGGTCGTCGTCCATCTTGCGTCCCCACTCCTTGTCGCCTGCGTTGACAAAGGCCTTGCCGAAGCCGGTCGAGGACCGAAAGTTCGGGGAGAGCACCGCGTAGCCGCGATTGGCGAGCCATTGCGCGAAAGGGGAGTAGCCGAAGCCCGTGCGCGACCAGGGGCCGCCATGCACATCGAGCACGAGCGGCAGCGGCTTGTCGGGCGTACCGGGATGCTCCTTGTCCTCGTCCTTCGGCAGGCTCAGATAGGAGACGAGGTTGAGCCCGTCGCGCGCCTTGATGATCAGCGGATGCATGGAGACAAGCGGCGCGGAGGCGAGCTCGGGCCGCCCGTCGTAAAGCTTGGTCAGCGACTTGGCGTTTCGGTCATAAAGATAGACGCTGCCCGGACGCGTGTCGCTCGAGACGCCGACAAGCCAGGTCCGGTCGTCCTCGGTGCGCGACGTGACCCACCAGTCATCTTCGAATTTGCCGCCGAGGAAGGCGTAGTCCGCCCGCACGCGGTCGTCGAGCACATGATGGCGGGTGCGCTCGTAGTCGATCGAATAGGCGAGCGCCTCATGGGTCTCCGGATCAGTGAATATCGATCCGATGTCGGCTTTCGGGTCCGCGGCGATGAGCTTGCGCTCGCCCGTCTTGAGATCGACGTCATAGAGCGCGGTGGTGTCGCGGCCTTCGCTGCTCTCCCAATACACGCGTCCGGCGTCGAACCTCGCGCCAGCGAGGCCCGAAGTGCGCGCGTCCTCGGGAGCGATCGAGCTCCAAGGCGCGAACTCGCCCTTGTCATTGGCGAGCAGATAGTCCTCGCCGCCGTCGTCGCGACTCTTGACGGCCATGCGGACCGCAAACTGGTCGTCGGTGATGAAGGCGGCGTATTTGTCGCTGTTTTCCCGCACGAGGCTCAGATCGCCGGTCTTGTAGTTCAGGCGATAGAGGTCGGGCCAAGCGCGGTCGCGCTTGTTGAGCGTGATGAGGACCTCGTCGCGAATCTTGCGGCTGAGCTTGTTGACGCCAGCGCGGACGCCCGGGAAGGGCGTGAGATTCTTGGCTTCGCGCGTCTTGAGGTCGGCGACGAAGATGCGCCAGTTCTCGTTGCCGTCCTCGTCCTGCATATAAAGAATGTGCTCGCTGGAATAGGGCCAGAAATAGAAATTTACGCGGCGCTTCTCATTGGTGACAAAGAAGCCTTCTTCCGGGCGGCCGGCGGGGGCGACGAAGACATTCATGACCCCTTGGCGAGGCGCGAGCCACGACATCCATTTGCCGTCCGGGCTGACCTGCGCGCCGGACTTTATGGGATTGCCAAAGAGCTGCTTGCGCGCAATGAGCGCCGGCTCGGGCGCGTCGGCGGCGACCGCGCGCGGTGCGCCGGCGCTCGGCAGGAGTCCGAGCGCGAGCAGCAGAAGCAGGGAAAATGCGCGCATGTCGATGGCCTCCGGTGCGAAAGGGCGTGGGTTCGCCCTGCGGACGGGGTTTACAGCGGTCGCGGGGCGCAGCGCAACTTCGCTACGAGTCCAGGGGATAATAAGCGCGCCGCCAGAAGCTGCGCTCGCGGTTTCAGGCGCGAAGAGGATCGTGCGCTTCATGAATGCGCCTGTCGCCGGAGTTCAGCAGTTCAGAGAACCTGGCGGGACGCTTTATGTTCCGGGGCGTTTCAAGGCCAAGCCAGCGCCGGGCGCTCGTCACTCCTTGCAGAGGCCCAGCACCGAAACTTTGCCGGCGCGCTCGGACAAAGAGGGCGCTCCCAATTGCTCGAGCTCGTCGCCACTCATGCGAGGCTTCTCCATTTCTTTCTTTGATCGAGCCAGCCGCCGCTGGACGACGAGTTTTTTGACGCCTACTCGAGATTCTGACCCGGCTTTGGTTTCACGACATCAATCAATCTGCCGATAGCCGGGTCCTTTTGCATGTCCCCGACGAAGACGAGTACGACCACCCGCAGGAGGCCGACCATCGCCAAAGACGCAAAGAGCAATTTCAGCAGAGCGAGGACATGCATTCGCTTCCCTCCGTCATGGCCGGCGTCCGATCGCGCCGCTTTCAATGAAGCTGAGAGGCTTTGCGCCTGACGCCCGTAAGAGCTCAATTCGCAAATTGCCTGCAGACCATAACGACCGTGCAAATATGGAGCCTTCAAAAGGTGCGTCCGCTTCCCATCAGAAAGTGCTCGGCCATCGGACCAAGCGCGATCACCGGGAAAAATTGCAGCAGGGTGACGATCAGCGCGACGCCTAGGAGCAGGAATACGAAAAGGGTTCCGTCAGTCGGAAACGTTCCCTCCGATCGTCCAAGCTTCTTCTTTGCGGCGAGGGAGCCGGCTAAGGCCATGATGGGGATGACGCCGGCCAAGCGCCCAAGCAGCATGACGACGCCCGTCGTGGCGTTGAACCAAGGCGTATTCGCGGCGAGACCTCCAAAGCTCGAGCCGTTGTCGGCCGCGGTCGAGGCGTAAGCATAGACAATCTCGCTGAACCCGTGCGGTCCCGCGTTGCCGAGACTGTCGACGGCGACCTTCAGGCTCACGGAGACGGCGGAAAAGACGAGCACGAGCGCGGGCCCGAGCAGCACGGACAGCATGACGAACTTCATTTCCCGCGCTTCGATCTTCTTGCCGAGATACTCCGGAGTGCGTCCGACCATGAGACCCCCGATGAACACAGCGAGGATCGCAAGCACGAGCATGGAATAAAGCCCCGTTCCCGCGCCGCCGGGAGCGATGCAACCCATCAGAAGATTAAGCAGCGCAACGAGACCGCCGACGGGCGTCATCGAATCGAAGGTCGCATTTGCGGCCCCTGTTCCGGTTCCCGTCGTCGCCACGGCGAACATTGCGGCGCCCGCCTGACCGAAGCGCAAGTCCTTTCCTTCGAGGTTGCCGCCAACGGGATCGACTCCGATGTCCGTCAACAGCGGATTGCCGATGGCCTCCGCGTGGTAGAGCGTCAAGACGCTGGCGAGCAGAATGACTGTCATGACCGCCAGGAGGCTGTATCCCTGACGCCGCTCGCCGACCATTCGACCGAAGGCGAACACCATGGCGACCGGAAGAACGAGCTGGCTCCAGCTCTCGAGCACGTTCGACAGCGCGCTCGGATTCTCGTAGGGATGCGCAGAATTCGCGTTGAAGAATCCGCCGCCGTTCGTTCCCAGCAGCTTGATCGCCTCCTGGCTCGCGACGGGACCGAGTGCGATTGTCTGGCGCGCGCCCTCGAGCGTCGTCGCTTCGATCGAACCCCGCAGCGTTTGCGGGACGCCGAGGAACACGAAGAGGAGCGCGACCAGGATGGAGAGCGGCAGCAGCACATAGAGAATCGAGCGCGTGAGATCGATCCAAAAATTGCCGATCGTCGCGCAATCCTGACGAACGAAGGCGCGCGTCAGGCCGATGGCCAGGGCCATGGCGACAGCCGTGTCGAGAAAGTTGTTCGTCGTAAGGCCGACCATTTGCGTGAAATGGCTCATGGTCGTCTCGCCGGCGTAAGCCTGCCAATTGGCGTTGGTGATGAAGCTGATCGCCGTGTTGAAGGCGAGGTCGGGAGGCACGGCGTCCTGTCCGCCGGGATTGAAAGGCAGAACGCCTTGGAGCCTCTGAATCGCGTAAAGGGCCAAAAAGCAGCCGGCGGTGAAGATGATCATCGAAAGAGTATAGCTGAACCAGTCCTGCTCTTCGTCGGACTCCACTCCCGACAAGCGATAGAGACCTCTCTCCAGCGGTCCCACCATCGGCGTCAAAAGAGTACGCCGACCTGAGAAAACGGCGGCGATGTGCTGGCCCAGCGGCCAGGCGAACAGTCCAACCAACGCCAGGGTCAACGCTATCTCGGCCCAGCCGGTGAGAGTCATGCGTCTTCCTTCTCGCTCGAATTGCGCGCTCCGTCCCGCGGATGCGACTAGCGCATCGGAAACTCTCGATCGAGAGCCAGATTGAGTTGCAACACATTCACGCGCGGCTCGCCGAAAACGCCGAACGTTCGAGGCGTGATCCGCCGCTTCACCAAAGCCGAGACGCCGTCCGGCGTCACGCCGCGCGCCTTCGCCACTCTGTTGACCTGGAGAAAAGCGCTGGCCGGCGAAATGTCAGGATCGAGACCCGAGGCCGAGGCGGTCAGCATGTCGGCCGGCAGCATGTTTTTCGTCGCTTCCGGCTCGGCGTCATCCAACGCCTTCCATGCGCCCAGTAGACGGTCCTCCAGTTCCTTGCTCGTCGGGCCGAGATTGGAGGCGCCGGAGCTTGCCGCATTATAGGGCGCAGGGATTGTCCTTGTCGCGTCATTGGGATCGGCGTCCGTCGTCGCCGAGGGCCGCCCATGGAACCACTGGGGATCGTTCCATTGCTGGCCGATGAGCTCCGATCCCAAGACCGTCCCGCGGGCGTCCATCACCAGACTGCCATTCGCTTGAAACGGCATGAGCCATTGCCCGAGCGCCGTCACGGCAAGCGGATAAGCGAAGCCGCATAGCGCGAAGGTCACCAGCGAGGCGCGCAGCGCGCCGCTCACGAGGTCGAACACCCTTCCTCTCCTCATAGCAGCGGCGCGATCGCGAGATCGATCAGCTTGATGCCGACGAAGGGCGCGATGAGCCCGCCGACGCCATAGATCCACAGATTGCGATAGAACAGGTTCTCAGCGGTCTCCGCCCGAAAGCGCACGCCGCGCAACGCCAGCGGGATCAGGGCGGGGATGATGAGCGCATTGAAGATCAGCGCCGACAAAACGGCGCTTTGCGGCGTCGCCAGGCCCATGACGTCGAGCGCCGCGAGCCCGGGAAGCGCGACGATGAACATCGCAGGGATGATGGCGAAATATTTCGCAACGTCATTGGCGATGGAAAAGGTCGTCAGCGCGCCGCGCGTAATCAGCATCTGCCGGCCGATGGCGACGAGATCCGTGAGCTTCGTCGGATCGGAATCGAGGTCGATCAGATTGGCGGCTTCCTTGGCGGGGGTCGTTCCCGAATGCATGGCGAGCCCGACATCGGCCTGAGCCAGAGCTGGCGCGTCATTGGTGCCGTCGCCCGTCATCGCCACGAGCCGCCCTTCGCCCTGTTCCCGGATCACGATATCGAGCTTTTCCTCGGGCGTCACTTCCGCCACGAAATCGTCGACGCCCGCCTCGAGGGCGATCGTGCGGGCGGTGGTCGGATTGTCGCCGGTCACCATGACCGTGCGGATCGCCATTTTCCGCAGCTCCTGCATGCGCTCGCGTATGCCGGGCTTGAGAACGTCCGAGAGAACCACGATGCCGAGAATGTCCCCGTCGACGCTGACGGCGAGCGGCGTGGCGCCCTTCTTGGAGACGCTTTCGGCGATGGCGTCGAGGTCCGAGGGCGCGCGACCGCCGAATTTCTGCTCGACGAACCGCACGACCGAACTCACGGCGCCTTTGCGGATGATCCGCCCGTCGGCAAGATCGACGCCGCTCATGCGCGACGCGGCTGAAAAATCCATGCCGGCGGCCTGCTCCAGCCCGGCGATCGGTTGCGCGCCGCTGGCGATGCTGACCGAGACGACGGATCTCCCCTCAGGCGTGGTGTCGAAATAGGACCCGAGAAACGCCGCGTCGATGAGCGCCTTCTCCGTGCGGCCGGCGACGGGCAGGAAGCCGGTGACCTGACGGTCTCCGGCGGTGATCGTGCCCGTCTTGTCCAGAATGAGCGTCTGCACGTCGCCGGCGGCTTCGACCGCCCTTCCGGACGTCGCGAGCACGTTGAACCGCATGGTGCGGTCGATCGCCGCTATGCCGATCGCCGAGAGCAGCGCGCCGATCGTCGTCGGAATCAAAGCGACGAGCAGCGCCACGAGGTCCGCGACATTGATGCGCGCATTGAGATAGACGGCGACGGGCGCGATCGCGGCGACGACGATCAGAAAGATCAAGGTCAGGATCGACAGCAATACGGTCAGGGCGATTTCGTTTGGCGTCTTTTGGCGCTTGGCGCCTTCGACGAGCCGGATCATGTGATCGATGAAGCTGTCGCCGGCAGCCGCTGTCACTTTGATGAGGAGCCAGTCAGAGATGATTCTCGTGCCGGCCGTGACCGAGGAGAACATATCCGTGCCCGGTTCTTTCAGAACCGGCGAGGACTCTCCGGTGATCGCCGATTCATTGACATAGGCCACGCCTTTGACGACCGCGCCGTCGGCCGGAAGCAAGTCTTCCTTTTCGACGCGGACAAGATCGCCGACCCGCAGTTGCGTCGCCGGCACGACTTCGATCTTTCCGTTCTCCATGAGTCTTCTGGCGACGAGATTCAGTCGCGTCTGCCGAAGCGCCGTGGCCTTCGCTTTGCCGCGCCCCTCAGCCAAAGCCTCGGCGTAATTCGCAAACCAGACGGTGAGAAAGAGGACCGTCGTGACGACGCCGTTATAGAAGCGCGAAGCGCCGCTTGGCCCGAACAACTCCGGCTGGATCGTCAGGGCGAGCGTCACCAGTGTTCCGACCCAGACGACGAACATCACGGGGTTGCGAATTTGCGCCCGCGGATCGAATTTGAGCAGCGACTCCTTGAAGGCGTCCCAAAAAAGCTCGAACGTATAGGCGCCGGCGATTCCGACGCCTCGAAACTCGCGGCCGAGCGGCGCAGCCTTTGAGGCGACTTGTGTTCTCGCGGTCATCGCGCGTCTCCTGCCTGTTCTGCCTCTCGCTAGATGAATTGCCCCAACTTCATCGCGAAATATTCGGCGACGGGCCCGAGAACGAGCGCCGGGAAGAACGTCAGCGCGCCGACGATCAGGATCGTCGCAAACCAGAACACGCCGAATGTCGCGGTGTCCGTGCGCAACGTCGCGCTTGTCGCCGCAATGAACGGTTTACGGGCGATCGAGCCCGCAACCGCCATCAGGAAAATGATCGCAGGATAGCGACCGATGAGAATGACGGCCGCGGTCGCAAGATTGAACCAAGGCGTGTTGGTGTTGAGGCCGGCAAAGGCCGAGCCATTGTTCGCCGCTGACGATGTGAACGCGTAAAGCGCTTCGGAATAGCCGTGGACGCCGCTGTTGCCGAGAGACGACAAGGCATAAGGCGCGAGCATCGACCAACCCGTCGGCGCCAGGATCACCAGCGGGTGAATGAGCAGCGCCAGGGAGACAAGGATGATCTCCTGTTTCTCGATCTTCTTGCCCAGGAACTCGGGCGTGCGTCCGACCAGCAGACCCGCGACGAAGATGGCAATCAACCCGTAGATCAAGGAGTTGAGGAAGCCGACGCCCTTGCCGCCGAAGACGCATTGCAGCATCATCTGCCCGAGCGTCGTGACGCCGGCCAAAGGCGTATAGCTGTCGAGGGCCGAATTGACGGCGCCGGTCGTGAAGGAGGTCGTGACCGCGGTGAAGAGTCCTGAGCCCGAAACGCCGAAGCGGACCTCCTTCCCCTCCATGTTGCCGCCCGGCTGGTCGACGCTCGCCCGCGTCTCTATCCCGGCGCCCTCCAGTATCGGCGTCCCCCGCTGCTCGGGGAGCAGCGTGAACGGCATGAAGAGGATCAGCAGCGCCCCCATGACGCCGTAGAGAACGAAGGCCTGGCGACGGTTGCCGATCATCTCGCCGAAAGTCACGACGATCGAGGCCGGCAACAGCGCCATCAGCACGATCAAAATGATGTTGGTGATCGGCGTCGGGTTTTGGAAAGGGTGCGCGGCGTTCGCGTTATAGTAGCCGCCGCCATTCGTGCCGATCAGCTCAATCGTTCCTTGCGAAGCGACGGGGCCGACGACGAGCGTCTGCTCTTGGCCCTGCAGCGTGTGCGCGGCGACGCCGCCTTGAAGCGTCTGCACGGCGCCTTGCTGGATCATGATCAGCGCGACCACCAGGCAAATCGGCAGGAGCACGCGCGTCAGGAAGCGCGTCAGATCGCGGTAGAAATTACCCAAATTTGCGCCGCCGTCGCGCACTGTGAAGGCGCGAATGAACGCCATGGCGACGACAAATCCTGTCGCCGCGGAGGTGAACATTGGAAATGTGATGGCGCCCATCTGACTGAAGTTCGAGAGCGTCGACTCGCCGCCGTAGGCCTGCCAATTGGTGTTGGTGATGAAGCTGATCGCCGTGTTGAACGCCAGAAACGCGTCAAGTCCGGGGAATTTCAGCGGATTGAGCGGCAGCAGATGCTGAAACGACAGCACCAGATAGATGATGAGCGCCATCACGAGATTGGTCACGAGCATGTGGATCGTGTAGGTGCGCCAATCCATCGCCTGGGCGCTGACGCGGCGTCCGATCAGAAAATAGATGGCCTCGTCGATCGGGTCGAACAGCCGGTCGAACCAGGTCGTCTGGTCCGTCACAACGCGCGCCATGTAGCGGCCGACGGGAATGCTGAGCGCAAAGATTGCAAAGAGCGTGATCAGAATCTGCAGCCAACCTTCGATCAGCATCAACGTCGCTCCGGATGCGCCTCATCAGAATTGTTCGGGATTGATCACCGCGTAAAAGAGATAGACGACCAGCAGCAAGACGATCATCGCCAGAACGTGAATGGGAAGCATTCGAACCTCCTCCTATGACGACAGGACGGCGTCACGAAGACGCAAAGGGTTTGGTTGTTTCCAAGGGTTGCGCGCGACGCCTGGCCTCTTGCGGCCTGTCGATGATCCGCTGAGCAAATTTCACGAGCGCGAGCATCAGCAGATAGCTGACGACAAGCACGAACAGCATGGCCGCGGTCTTGGTCACGATCGATCTCCTCGAACAAGATGAGAGGGCGCCCGCGGCCTCGAAGTCGGCGCGCCATCCTTGGGCGCGGAAGGATGCGTAGTTCCGATTGATGTCAGGAATCTATCATGAAAAAGCGAACCATCGTAAGAGAGACATAAGCCAACCCGGCGCCGCGGCTCGAAAACCAAGAATCCACGCGCCTTTTCGAAGCTCAGGCGCGGTCCGGAGACGGTTCGCGGCTCTGAGCCTCGCTGGAAACCACCTTATGCGTTCCTAAGGGCCAGTGCAAAATTAATCGCTCGGCCAGAGTGGTCGACGGAGGGCTTGATGGTGTAGTTCCATTCGCCGTGAAAGACGTCGCGTTCGATGTTTAATGCCGCCATCTGCGCGTCGGAAACGGTCAAGCCTTTCGCATATTCATTCGTGTCGAGCACGCATCGCACCGTCAGGCCGGTTTTGGTCGTCGTCGAAGCGATGAGGTCGATGATCACCCGATAGCTGACGAGGGGTTCGCGCGCCGGTTCATGCCGATGAACGAGAATAGCCGATGCTCGATCTTGTTCCATTTGCTGGTCCCCGGCGGCAGATTCAGCTGACAGGCGACGAGAGTCTTGAGCACGTTGAGCCAGCGCGTTCCCTCGCGCGAAGGCGCAAGCCGCGGCGTCCAAAAGGCGTCGAGGCGCAGTTGATCCCACAACAACATCGAAAGCCAGCAGGCGCCCCATTGTCGACGCCGGACTCGCGCGCCCGCAGCTCGCGCACAAGGCGGGTAGGTCGGCGCGCCTAGCCGTTCTCGACTTGCCGCCCAAGCCAAAACAACCGCTTACGCGCCGAAATCCCGCCAAAAATCGCGGAAATCCACTCCAGTTGGCGAGGTCGGGCTAGACTAGCCCACCAGTCCCCCGATCGAGGCCGTGGCCCCCGAGTCCGGAAACACTTTTTCTGCGAGCGCCTTTGGCGACAGGCCGAGGTGGTCGGCGAGCACGCCCTTCAGCACGGCGCGCAGATCCGTCGTCGGGGCGAGGTCGCGGCCCTGATAGAGCTTCTCCGGCTTCACGCCCGGCCAATCCGCGACGACCCGTCCGCCTGCGACCGCGCCGCCGGCCAGAAAGGCGACCGTTCCCGTCCCGTGGTCGGTTCCATTCGTGCCGTTGACATGGGCGGTGCGGCCGAACTCCGTCGCCGCCACGACGATCGTGTCGCGCCAGGCGGCGCCGAGGCCCTTCTCGAATTCCTCGAATGCGCCGTCGAGCCCGGCGAGACGGTCGGCGAGCTGGCCTTTCGCGGCGCCCTCGTTCTGATGCGTGTCCCACCCTTCGAAGGCCAGCGCCGCGACGCGCGGGCCGTCGGGCGCCGCGAGCAGCCGCGCCGCGCCGGCGGCGGCCTGCCGCATCCCCGCGGCCTGGTCCATGCCGCCGCGGCCTTTCTTCATGTCGTCGCCCATGCCGTCGCGCGTCGCCATCTTGTCGGTGTCGAGCCCGGCGCGCAGCGCCTGGCCCAGCGCCGGGTCGCGATGCGTATAGAGGTCGAGCACGCGCGCCGCGAGGTCGTCGGAGGCCGGCGGCAGGCCCTGCGGCGCCCAGCCGAGCGCCGGCGCGGGTCCGCGCATGACGAGCGGCGCCACGACGCCCACGCCCAGCCCGCGCCGCGGCCCGCCGGCCGCTGGACCCATGGCGGCGACGGCGCGATTGAGCCAGCCGCTCTCGGTGCGGCCGGGCGTCGCATAGCCGCTCTCCAGCACGTCCTGCCCGTCGAAATGCGAGCGCTCGCGATAGGGGCTCGCGACTGCGTGTAGCACGATGAGCTCGCGGGCCGCGTAGCACTGCTGCATGAAGCCGAGCGAGGGATGCAGGCCGAAGAAACCGTTGAGAGGCAGCGCGCCGTTCGGCGAGCCGGGTGCGTGCAGTGCGAACTCGCGCCGCAGCGCCGCGTAGTCGCTGTCGCCGTACGGCGGGGCGGCCGCGAGCCCGTCGAGAGCGCCGCGCATGATGACGAGCACGAAGCGCGACGGGCCTGCCGCGGTGCCGGCCAGGGCCAGGCGCGAGGTGAGCAGCGCGCCGCCCGCGGCGAGCGTCGCCAGGTTCAGGAATTCGCGTCGTTGCATGGCCTCATCCTTGGTCCTCAGCGCCGCATGAACTCGGGGGCGGCGAGCAGCAGCGTCACGGCCTGCGCACCGCTCGCGGCGCGCGCGTCTGCCTGCCGCGTCGTCGCACTCAGGTTCGCGCCGAGCAGCT
>DATHCI010000031.1:0-54069 GCA_035319645.1 Methylocystis sp.
GGCTGCGCCGCCGCCAGCAGGTCAGCGTCGACTTCTTCGTCGGCGGCAATACGCCCGTCACTTTCGCGCGCGCGCCCGCGGCGACCGCGACGGTGACGCTCGACAAGGACAAATACGCGCCGGGCGAAACCGCGACGATGCTCGTTCAGTCGCCCTTCCAGAGCGCGCGCGCGCTCGCAATCGTCGAGCAGCCGAATGGCGTCTACGACTATCAGTTCTTCGACATCGTGAACGGCTATGGGCGTTACGCGATCACGCTCAAGAAGGAGCAGACTCCGAAGCTCGCCGTGCATTTCCTGATCATGCGCGGGCGCGTCAAGGACACGTCCTCGAATGGGGGCGGGATCGATCTCGGCAAGCCGGTGACGATCGCCGCGACGAAATGGATCGAGGTCACGCCAGTCAAGAACGTCGTCACGGTGAAACTCGAAGCCCCGGCGAAGGCGCGTCCGGGCCAGGAAATCGAGGTGGCGCTGCGCCTGTCGGACGACGCAGGCAAGCCGCTCGCGGGCGAGGCGACCTTTTGGATGGTCGATCAAGCCGTGCTGTCGCTCGCAAAGGAGCAGCCGCTCGATCCGCTGACCAATTTCATCGTGGCGCGCGAGACCAAGATGGCGGCGCGTGACACGCGCAATCTCGCTTTCGGCGTCATTCCGCTCGAAGAGATCGCCGGCGGCGATGTGGGGCTCGAGGAATGGGGTGCGGAAAACAACATTTCCGTGCGCAAGAATTTCACGCCCGTGCCGATCTATCTGCCGAGCGTCAAAATCGGCGAGGACGGTCTCGCCAGGATCAAAGTCAGGCTCCCCGACTCGCTGACCGTCTTCAAGCTGCGCGCCAAAGCGGAGAGCGGGCCGGACCGCTTCGGTTACGCCGGGGCCGAGATGCTCGTCCGCCAGGAGCTCGTCGCGCAGCCCGCGCTGCCGCGCTTCCTGCGCCCGGGCGACGTCGCGGACCTCGATCTCATCGCGCGCGCCGTCGAGGGTCCCGCGGGCGGGGGCGCGGCGAGCCTGCTGGCGCCGGCGCTGGAGCAGCGCGGACCCGCGAGCCAGCGCATCGACTTTTCGCAGAACAAGACGGCGCGCGCGTCCTTCGCCGTGAAGACGCCGGATCTGGCGCCGGGCGTCGAGACCGCGAAGCTCACTTTGCGCGTCGAGCGCGACGCCGATCACGCCAAGGATGCGGTCGAGATCGACCTGCCGATCAAGCCAGATCGCGAGCCGGTGCGACGCTATGAGATCGTCGAGATCGGACCAGGGCAGAGCCGGACGCTCGCGCCCGTCTCCGAGGCCGCGCGACCCGGGACTTTCGCGCGCAAGGTCGTGCTCGCAGGCGATCCAGCGATCGTGCGGCTCGTCGCCGGCCTTAACGCGCTCGTCCAATATCCCTACGGCTGCACCGAGCAGCGCCTCGACCTTGCGCGCGCCGGTCTGGAGCTCAAATCCTTCGCGCCGATCCTCGCGGCTTCCGGCCTCGAGTCGCGCGTGTCGTCGAGCGCGCGCGCGACGGCGGCGGCGATCGAGCAGGCGACGGACGGCGACGGGCTCGTCGCCTTCTGGCCGCGGCGGCCCGGCAACGTCTCGCTGACCGCCTGGGCCTATGAATTCCTGATCGAGGCCGAGCGCGCCGGCGAGTCCGTGGACAAGAAGCTCTCCGACCGACTGGCCGAGGCGCTGAAGGCGGCGCTGCGTTCCGACTATCCACGGCTAATCGCCGGCAACGAGCTTCGCGAGCGCGTCGAGGCGCTGAGCGCGCTGGCCGAAGGCGGCGCGCTCGAGGAGGCCTACTTCGCCGAATTCGCCCGCCAGGCGGACTTCCTGCCCGCCGTCAGCGTCGCGCAGTTGACGAGCGCCGCTTCGAGCGCTGGGGATCGCGGCGCCGTCCCGACCTTGCTCAAGACGTTGTGGTCGCGCGTGAAATTCATCCAGCGCGGCGGCGCGCTGACTTACGGCGGACAGGTCGAGGACCTGGGCAGTCCGATCATACTGCCTTCCGAGACGCGTGCGCTGGCCGAGATGACGCGCGCGACGGCGCTCGCGGCGCCCGGAGACTCGCGCGCGAGCCTGTTGCGCGACGCGCTGCTGCGCCTCGGCGACGGCGACGGCTGGGGGACGACCAGCGCCGACGCCGCGGCGATCCGCGCGCTGAGCGAGACCTGGAAACGCCCCGCCGCGCCCATCGCGCTGACGCTGACGCAGGGCGAGAGCGCGCCGGAGAATTTCACGATCGACGCGAATGCGCCAGCCGTGTCCTATGCGCGCGGCGAGAACACGCCGCTCGTCATCACCAACAACTCCGCGGCGCCGGCGATCGCGCTCGTCGAGACGAGCTATGAGCCGCAGGAGGAAGGCGCCAAGGCCGCGCCGCGCAGCGAGGGCTTCGCGATCACGCGAACGATCTGGCGCGTCAAGGCCGGCGATGCGCCTGCCGAGCGCGTCGAGCCCTCAGCGAACGGCGTCATGGAGCTGAAGCAGGGCGAGGTGATCGAAGAAATCGCCGAAATCGTCAATCCAGAGACTCGCGCGCATGTCGCGATCACGCTGCCGCTGCCGGCGGGTTTCGAGCCGCTCAATCCCAATCTTGCGACGGCGCCGCGCGAGGCGCAGCCGTCCTTCGCGCCCTCGGCGCCGCCGAGCTACGCCTTCTTCGGCGATGACCGCGTGTTCTACGCCTATGACTGGCTGCCGAAGGGCAACTACCGCTTCGCTTTCCGCGCCAAGGCGCAGACGACAGGCAGCTTCACGCAGCCCTCGGGCGTCGTCGAGACGATGTACAAGAAGGGACTCGTCGGCGCGAGCGCCGGCGCGCGCGTCGAGATCGAGAAGTGAGGGGATTTGGGGCAGTTCTCCTAGTCGTGGCGCTGGGAAGCGTCCCCTTCTCCTGCCTAGGGGAGAAGGACTCGCCGAAGACGTTGCATTTTTGGGATTGCGAACTCGCCGCCCCGCGCGCGACCGAAATCGTCTACGACCGCAACGGCGCCTTCATCACGCAGATCGCGCATGGAGGCGAATTTGGATACTGGCCGCTCGACGAGATCCCCGAGCGCTTCGCGCTGGCGACCCTTGCGCTGGAGGATCGACGATTCTGGACTCACGCCGGCGTCGACGTTCGCGCCATTCTGCGCGCCGCCTGGCATGATCTCTTCGGACGACACAAGCGCGAAGGCGCCTCGACGATCGCGATGCAGGTCGCGCGCATGCAAAAACCGGGACCGCGCGGCCTGTGGCAAAAGGTCCAAGAGGGCGCGACGGCGATCACGCTCGTCGCGCGCTTCGGCCATGAGGCTGTGCTGAAGCACTATCTGCGCATCGCTCCCTACGGCGGCGGCAGCCACGGCGCGGCGCACGCCGCGCGCTTCTGGCTCGACAAGCCGCTCCAGGATCTGTCCTGGGCGGAAACCGCGTTGCTCGCCGCCGTGCCGCAGGCGCCCGGCGCGATGAATCTCGCGCGCGCGAGCGGCGTCAGGAGCGCGGCGGCGCGCGCGGCCCGGGCCATCGACGCGCTCGCGCGCGAGGGCAGGATTGACGCGGCGCAAGCGGCGCTCGCCAAGGCGCAGCTCCACGCGATGAAGCCGCTGAATCCGCTGCGCCGCCCCGAGGACGCGTTGCATGTCGCGCGGCGCTATGAGCGGCTTGTCCGCGACGGCCTGATCGCAACGCCGGCAAACGACCCACGTATCCATGCAAGCATCGACCTCCCCCTTGAGGCGCGCATGGCGAGGCTCGCCCGGCGCTATCTCGACGCTTTTCGCGACTTTGGCGCGCGGCAGGTCGCCGTTATGGTTGTCGAGCGCGGCTCCAACGCCGTGCTCGCCGAGGTCGGCTCGGCCCGCTTCGGCGGCGGGCTCGCCGAGGCCGGCGGCTTCGACTTCACTCGCGTCTCGCGCTCTCCGGGCTCGACGCTCAAACCCTTCGTCTATGCGCTGGCCATCGAGCGCGGCCTGCTGGCGCCGAGCGACATGCTCGCCGATGTTCCGGAGGGCGCGAGCGGCGTCAACAACGCCGACGGGCTCTATCTTGGACCGCTGTCGCCGCGCCAGGCGCTCGCCAACTCCCGCAATGTTCCGGCCGCCAATCTGCTGCGACGCGTCGGCGTCGAGGAGAACTTCCGCTTCCTGCACGACCTCGGGCTGCATGAGATCGAAGCGCCGGCGGACTCCTTCGGCGTCGCCATGGCGATCGGCGCGCTGCCGACGCGGCTCGACCGTCTCACGCGCGCCTACGCCATGCTCGCCGACGACGGCGTGCTGTCGGACCTCGCCTATGCGGCTGGGCAGCGCCGTGCGCCGCCCCGCCGCGCGCTCTCGGTCGACACGGCCCGACTGATCACGTCCTTCCTATCCGATCCGCAGGCGCGGCTGCCCACCTTCCCGCGCTACGGGGCGCTCGAATATCCCTTTGCGGTCGCTGTCAAGACCGGCACGAGCCAGGGCTATCGCGATGCCTGGACGCTGGCCTATTCCAAGCGATATGTCGTCGGCGTCTGGCTCGGTCGGGCCGACGCCTCACCGATGCGGGAGCTTGGCGGCGCAGCGTCAAGCGCGCGGCTCGCGCGGGCCGTGCTGACGCAACTGCACGGCGTCAAGCCCGGAGAGATCTCGGATGAAAGCTTCGAGCCGCCGCCGGGGCGCCTTGCCGCGGACGTCGGCCCCGCGCCCGAAGCCGCTCTGCGCGAATGGCTGAAGCCGGGCGAAGCCCCGCGCGCCGCCACATTCGCCCCCGAGACGGAGCTCAAGATCGCCACGCCCGAGCCCGACACGCATGTCTGGCGCAATCCCGAGCAGCCGGCTTCGCTCAACAAGCTCGCGCTCAAATTGAAGCCGCTCGCCGGCGCGGCGCAAGTCGTCTGGTATGTGGACGGCGAGCCCTTTGTCACGGCGGACGCCGAAGAAACGGTATTCTGGCCGCTGCGCCCGGGCCGGCATCGCATAGCGGCGCGGCTGACGCTGCGAAAGGGCTTTTCTCCTAGCGTGCGAGTGGTCGTGGAGTGACGGGTCAGCGTCGCCGCGCGGCGACGACCCCATGCGCCTTGTCGCCCGTTTCCGAAGCCTTGGCGGCGCGTTCAAGACGTTCGAGACGCGCTGAGATCTCCTTCAGCCGCTGCGCCAGCGCGGCTTCCTGGGCGCGCCGCTCGGCCTTAGCGCCCGCCGGCTGCGCTGACCGCTCGTCTTCGCCGCTCTCGTGCAGCAGGGCGAGCTGCGCTTCGAGGCGGCCGACCTCCTGGCGCAGCCGCGCCAAGTCGGTCGCGGAGTCTCCACGCAGATCGGCCTTCGTCGATCCGGTGATCTCTCGGCCGGAGACGACCTCGACCACGAGGCCGCCGGGCGAGTTGCGCATGGCGTAGCCCGCGCTCCCGCCAACGACTGAGGAGACGGTGAAGACGATGAGGAGCTTCGGCCCTATTCCCTCGAGGCTCCGGTCCGCGGCGGCGGCGATGCGCTGCTTCCACGCCGCGCGGCTCTCGAAAGCCAGTCTGGCGCCGGCGGCTTCTGGCAGATCTGTCGCGTCGGGTCGTGGCATGTCGATACCTTGGTGGGCCGTTTGAACGCGGAAACGATGCGGTCGCAACCTTAAAGTGTCGGTTACTTTCGCCGACGAAATGCGCGCCTGCCGCCTTGCGCGGCGAAACTCGTCGAAGCTGCTAAATTTTTTCCTTCTCGAGCCGCAAGAACGCGGCGTCCGAGCGTCGCTTCAGGGCGTAATGGCCGGCTTGGGCGCGAAGTTTTCCGAGGCCAGCTTGAAGCCGTCAAAGGAAAATGCAGGCGCGACAATGCAACTCACAAGTGTAAAGTCCCCGAGGCTCTGCGCTGCCTGCCAGCAATGCGCCGGAACGACGCCCTGCGGGCGCTCCCCCGCCTCTATGTCCGCCCCGAGAAGCTGAGAAGTCGAGGTCTCGCCGTCCGGCGACAGTGACAGCCGCAGCGGCGCCCCGGCGTGCCAGGTCCAGATCTCGGCGGCGTCGACGCGATGCCAGCGCGAGCCCGCGCCGCCCTCGAGCAGAAAGTAGATTGCCGTCGCCCGCGCACGCCCCGAGGCGTCGCAGCTTGGGTCGCGGAATGTCTCGCGATACCAGCCGCCCTCGGGGTGCGGCGCAAGCGAGAGGAGTTCTATGAGGCGCCTGGCCTCGGCGGCGCTCATGCGCGGAAGGCGTTCTTGGCCTCGCGCATGCGGGCGAAGACGGTCACCGGATCTGTCCCGCCCAGCCCCATCGCCGCCTGGACGTCGGGATCCTCGCTACGCAGGAAGGGGTTGGTGGCGCGCTCGAGCGCGACGGTCGTCGGCAGCGTGAACTTTCCGGCGGCGCGCAGCCGCGCGACCTCCTCCCGTCGCTCGCGCAGCAACGAGTTTCGCGGATCGACGGTCGCGGCGAAGCGGCCGTTGGCTTCCGTATACTCGTGCCCGCAATAGACGCGCGTCTCGTCCGGAAGCCCGGCGAGCCGCTGCAAGGAGGCGAACATCGTCTCCGGCGTCCCCTCGAAGATGCGTCCGCAGCCGAGGGAAAACAGCGTGTCGCCGACGAAAACCGCCTCGTCCTCCTCGAAGTAATAGGCGAGGTGCCCGAGCGTGTGGCCCGGCGTCTCGATGACCCGCGCGACGCTGTCGCCGAGCGCCACCTCGTCGCCTGCGCCGACGGCGAGGTCGAGGCGCGGAAGGCGATTCTCGTCGGCGCGCGCGCCGACGACGCAAAGGCCGGGAAAGGCTCGCCTCAGCGCGTCGACTCCTTCCACATGGTCGAGGTGGTGATGCGTCAGCAGCACATGCGTCAGCGGCCAGCCGAGCCGCTTGGCCTCGACGGCGATCGCCTCGCCGTCGGGCGCGTCGACCGAGGCCGTGGCGCCGGTGCGCTGGTCTCGCAGCAGCAGGCCAAAATTGTCCTGAAGGCAGATGAACTGGTGGATCGTCAGCGCCATGAGCCGTCCTCGATCACGATGGTCGGGGACGATTAAAGCAAATCTCGCGCCTTTGCGAGAGCCGTGCATCGGACGGCGCGGAGCGCGGGGCGTCGTTCGCTGCAAGGACTTCGGCAGTTCGCCATGAAATCCAAATACTGCACATAATAAGAATCATTTTGTGGGCGGGAGTCTCATTATTTGCTTGAAAAATTGTAGGTCTGATGTAAGGTTCAAATCCAAGGCGCGTTTCTGCCTGGGAGACGGTTCTATTAATCGTTCAGCAGTTACCATGTTGATTTCTTTCTTCGTAACGATGAATTGCGGGTAGTCCCCCTATCAAAAGCTGATAGAAAAATAAGTATTCATGGAACCGGATTCATTTGCCGTTAGACGCTATCCGGTCCAAGCAAAGCAGCTATGGATAAAATAGATCCTGACAAACAGGAGGAGACCATGTTGCGCAAATTTCTGTCTGCGGCGGCGCTTTTCGTCGCCATCCTCGTCTTTCTGGCCGCGCCTCGCGCGACGGCCCAACAATCCGTCTATACGCCCACGCCGGTCTTCTGCGCCTCAGATCCAACGGCGGCCGACGCCGTGAGGGGGCTCTGTCCGCTACTGCCCGCCTATATCGGGCCGGACCCCGCGATCGCGAAACGGGCCTTCGGCTACGCCGGGATCAGGAACGCCCCGCAATCGGCGGCGCAGGACGTGCAAACGCCCTTCGACAACATGGCCTGGCAGACCTTCATCGCCTTGAACTGGCGCGACGGCGCCTCGTCCGATCCCAAGGACGGCCTCTCAGCCGCGGGCCCAAGGGTGTGGCAGAGCTGGGACCGCGTGGAGAAGGTCTTCGGCGGCGCGCCCGTGGCGCCGACCTGCGCCAATCCTGACGGGCTCCCAGTCTACGCGGTGGCGTCGAAAGGAAAGGGTCAACCCTCCGCGCACAACGAAGAGTATCTGCAGGCGTCGACGAACCTGCCGCTGATCGACGTCAACGGAAACTGGACCGTCTTCGAGCGTCGCCTGAACGCCGTGGAGGTCGGCTATCTCAAAGACCCGCTCGGCAAGCCCGGCGTCAACCTCACGACGATCGCGGGGCAGAACGCGTTCATCTCCCAGGGCGGCAAGGTGTATTTCCCCGCCTCCCAGGCGCCGCCTTGGAGTCAAAAATACGGCGCCATCGAGATCAAGGCGGCCTGGCGCATTCTCGACCAGGCCAAGGGCGACGATCCGGCCCGCTATTTCACGCAGCGCGCTCTGCTCGAGGTCTCTTCGGACCTGGTTCAGGGCGGCGCGCAGATCTGCGAGCCCGTGACTCTCGGCCTCGTCGGTTTTCACGTGATCCAGAAGAATGCGGCCGAAGGCGAGCTGCTCGATCAATGGATCTGGGCGAGCTTCGAGCACGTCGACAACGCGCCGCTCGCCAAGACGCCCTGCGACCCGACGGGCCCGCTTAATCCTGCCTGCACGGTCATCAACCAGCCCTCCTGCGGCGCCGGCGCGCCGGAGGAGGGAAGACGCTATTCCTATTTCGATCCCAAGCAGGCTTCGAACGCCACGAACGTCGCGCCGGTCGCATCGAGCGGACAAACCACATTCGCCTGGAGTTCCGCGCAGCCTTTCGCCGGCGCCTATCAACATGCGCCGGGCGGGCTCAGCCCTCAGGCGGTTCGCTGCTGGAAAGTCTATTCGCTGACCGAGGACTTGAACGCCGCATGGCGCAGCGAGCTGCGCAAGGCCAACTCCGTCTTCGCGAATTACATGCTGATCGGAACGCAGTGGGGCGCGAACGTCGAGCCCGAGGCCAACGGCTATCTGCCGTTGAACGCGGTTCCAGGCTTGCTTTCAAACCTCACGCTGGAAACCTACATCCAGAACAACAATACGAACCTGAACTCTGGCGGCGGCGTCGGCTCCTGCGTCGGGTGTCATTCCGGGGCGCCGCTGCCCGTGGACAATTTCAAGCCGCCCGCCGATTTCAGCTTCGTGCTGCTGCTTGCCGATCCATTGGCGGCGCGTCCGGCGCCGCTCAGGCAGCGCTGAAAAAGCGGCGCGCGGGCTGTCAGTCAGGGCGGAGCGCGAGGGAGCTCCGCCCGCTCGCCTGCGCCGGAGCGAGGCGGCGTGATCAGAAAAGCCGCCTTGCGTCCGGGCCGTAATTTGAAGAAAGTGTTGCCAATAGCTCTTTCACAGCAGGTCTTAAGACCCGCGCCTTCGCCTCTCGGAGAGAGACGTGCTCGAACGCCTCGCCGCATTCGCGGAAAAATTCACTGGGCCCGCCGAGCTGCGCTGGCACGCGAATCACAGCGTCGCCGCCGCCATCCGCAAGGGGGCGCTCGTCGAAAACAGCCAGTCGCGCGCGAGCGGGATTTCCGCGCGCGTCTTCGAGAATGGCGTATTCGGCTTCGCCGCCTTCGCAGAAGAGGATGACGCGGCGCTGACGAAAGCCATGGAGACTGCGCGAAGCGACGCCGGCTTCATGAAGGGCCGCAGCGCGACGCCGCGCGAGCTCGCCCGCCCGCAGGCGATCGGCGAAGGCCGCTTCGACTATCGCAGCCCGCGCCCCGCCGCGACGCCGAAGGAGCGCGTCGAGATCCTCAAGGTCTTGGACGAGGCCGCGCGCGCCAAATATCCCGAGCTCGTCAATGTCGACCTTTCGCTCTCCGCGCATACAAGCGAGAAGGCGCTCGCGACCTTCGAGGGCGCACGCGCCTATTCCTACGTTCCGCGCGCGGTTCTTTCCGTGCGCATGAGCCTCGAGGCGAATGACGGGCTCGTCGAGCTCTATGACGCGCGCGGCGGCTTCGGCGAGATCCAGGACCAGGACTTCAGCCTCGCGGCGCTGTCGTCCTGGCTCGACGGCCTGCACGAGGAGCTGCGGCGCAAGGCGGAGGGCGGCCAATGCGAGGCCGGCGAGCACGACGTCGTGCTCGACAGCGACCTCGCCGGCATTCTGGCGCATGAGGCCATCGGCCACACGTGCGAGGGCGACCTCGTGCTCGCGGGCTCGATCGCCGGCGACAATCTCGGCGCGCGCGTCGCGAGCGAGAAGATCACGCTCGGCGACTATGCGGGGCGCGGCCCCGACGGCAAGTCGACCTTCGCAATCCATGTCGACGACGAGGGCGCAGTCTGCCGCGACGTGACGATCATCGAGAACGGCGTGCTGCGCGGCTTCCTGCATAGCCGCCGCACGGCGGCGGAGCTTGGCGCCGAGGTCACGGGCAACGCGCGCGCTTTTTCTTTCCTGGACGAACCACTCGTGCGCATGCGCAACACGGCGATCCTGCCCGGCAAGGACAGGCTAGAGGACATGATCGCCGCGGTCGATCACGGCTATTATTTCAAGCGCGCGACGAACGGGCAGGCCGACCTCACGAGCGAATTCATGTTCGGCGTCAGTCTCGGCTACGAGATCCGCAAGGGCAAGCTCGCGCGCGGCGTGCGCGACACGACGATCTCGGGCACGGCCTTCGACATGCTCAAGACCGTGACGCATGTCGGCGATTCCTTCAAATGGTCGGGGGCCGGCAACTGGTGCGGCAAGAAACAGCCGATCGCCGTGGGCACGGGCGGGCCGGCGATCAAATGCCGCATCCGGGTCGGAGGGCGCGCATGAGCGCGCTGGAGACCGCCCCGATCGAGGAATTCGTCGCCGAGCTCGTCGCGCGCGCCTTGCGCCAGGGCGCGGACGCCGCGCAGGCGCGCGCCGTGAGCAGCCGTTATTTCGAGATCGACTTCAACAACCGCGGCGTCGAGCTGCTCCGCTCGACGGAGAACGAGACCACGACGCTGACGCTGTTTTGCGCCGGCAAGCGCGGGGCGGCGAATCTCAACGGACGCGCGGCGAACGAGATCGAAGCGGCGCTGCTCGCCGCCCGCGCCGCCGCGGACGCGGGGCTCGTGGACGCGGCCAATGACGTAGCCGAAGCCGTTTCCGAGCCTGCTTCCGCGCATGGGCCGCAAGCGCCGGATCGCGAGGCGATGGCGGCAGGCGTCGACGCGTTCAACGCGACGCTCGCCGCCGACCACCCGCTCGTGCGCAGCCGCGACTGCGTCTATAGTTTCACAGACGCCGAGACGGCCTTCGCCAATTCCAGGGGCGTGCGGCAGAAGGAGCGTCGCGGCGGCTATAATTTCGCCGGCATGATCACGGCCCGCGATCGTGGCAGGACGAGCTCGATCAATTATTCGAGCGCCGGGAGCAGAGCGCCCTTCGCGAGTCTCTTCGACGCCGGCAGTATGCGCCGCTTGGTGCGGGACGCGCCGCGATTGCTCGAGCCCGCGCCGGTTCCCGAAAAATTCATCGGCGACGTGATCATCGCGCCCGACTGCCTCGCGACGGTCGTCGGCGCGCTCGCCAGCGCGCTGTCCGGCGGCCAGCTCTTCACGGGCGCGACGCCTTATAAGAACCGCAAGGGCGAACGCATCGCCAGTCCGCTGTTCTCGCTGTCGAACCGGCCGCGCGACGCCGGATTCGCGCTGGGCGCCGACTTCGATGCGTGGGGCGTGCCGACGCAAAACCTCGACATCGTGCGTGACGGCGTGCTCGACGCGTTCCTTATTGATCTCTTCTTTGCGCGCAAGCTCGGCGTGGCGCAAACCGCAGGCGCCCATAATTTCTCTGTCAAGCCTGGAGAGAAGAGCCTCGACGATATCATCGCCAGCACGAAGCGCGGCATTCTGTTCTCGCGCTATTCGGGCGGCGCGCCGAACAGCAATCTCGACTTCAGCGGGATCGCCAAGAACTCCTTCTACGTGGAGGACGGCAGGGTTCTCCACGCGCTCGACGAGACGATGGTCAGCGGCAATTTCCAGGAGCTCTTGCAAAACATCCATGCGGTGTCGCGCGAGTATGTGAATTTCGGCAACTCCTCCTATCCCTTCGTCGCAGCGTCCGGCGTGACCATCTCGTCGAAATAGGCCGAGACGCGGCGTCGTCATTCCGCGAAAACGTCGGCGCAGGCGCTATGCGCGCAACTGAGCGAGGCCGCGCCCGCGAGCACCAGGGAGGCGCCGCCGACCGCGAGCGCGGCGAGGAGCAGGATCGCCAACGAGCCGACGCTGATGATCTGGCGAAGATCGGTGAAGATTGCGGACATGGGCTTCTCCCGTCGCGGCCGCCTTCCTCTGAAGCGGCGTCACGTCAGAGAGGTCATAGTCCGCGAGCGCTCGGGACTCTGTGCGACAGCTCACATCGCGGAAGGACGCGCCGAAACGGTCGCGCCCAAAAGCCCTGATGCGACGCGTCGGGAGGCGCGGAACAGGCTCACGCGCCTTCCTCGAACAGCCGGGTCAACTCATCGATCGACGGATTGGCGAAGGTTTCGCCGGTCGCCTCGATGCGCACGACCGGCTCGCGCGTGCACAGGCGCAGGCAGTCGCGCGGAACGCAGCTCGCGCGCGGGCCGAGCGCCGCGCGCAAGCCCTGGAGCAAAGCCCGCCCGCGCCCCTCTTCGTCACAGCGCGGCCCAACGCAGACCAGCAGGCGGGGAGCCGTCGAAGGGATCTTCATAGGCTCAGCTTATAGCCTGAAATCTCCGCCGAGGATGCGGTCATGGAGCCCTGCGTCGACCGCGATAAAGGGGCCGCCGGGAACGGCGAAATAGAGTTCGGCGTCGACCTTTGCGGGGTCGAAGCCCGCAGCGAGCAGCGCCTGCTTCTTGTGCTTGAAGGTCTCGGTGATCTCCAGCGTCTCGCTCAAGCGCACAAACAGCGGACGCGCATAGGCCGGCAGCGTCGCCGCCACGTGGCGGCGTAGCGCTGCAAGATCGAAGCCGGATTCGACGACGAGCGCCGCCATGCCGGCCCTCCCCTCATATCCCGGAATCGCTACGCCATAGACGGTCGCTTCGCGCACGCCGGAACAGGCCGCGAGAGTCTCGGCGACCTCGAAGCTGGAGACGTTCTCGCCCTTCCAGCGAAAGCTGTCGCCGATGCGGTCGGCGAAATAGAAGAAGCCGCGCGCGTCCTTGCGCATCAGGTCGCCGCTGCGCATCCAGGCGTCGCCGGGCTCGAACACGTCACGCAAAATCTTATTCTCGGAGTCGCCGCGGCTCGCGTAACCCTCGAAGACGCCGCCCTGCGCATTGATCCGCGCGATGGCCTCGCCCACCTCGTCCGCGCCGCAGCGCACGCATCTTCCGGCGTCGTCACGCGCCGGCGCTTCGAGGCGCTGGTCGAAGCGCACGATCGCAATGTCTTGCGCGGAGGCGAGAAAGGACGGGATGCGCCCGATTGCGCCCGGCTCGCCCTCGACGTTGTAAAGCGAAAAGTTGCTTTCGGTCGCGGCATAGAATTCGAGGATGCGCGGTATGCGGAACCTCTCGGCGAAGGGTGTCCACACGTCGGCGCGCAGGCCGTTGCCGATCGCGAGCCGCAACGTGTGGCTGCGCTCGGCCTCACAGTCGGGCGCATTGACCAGATAGCGGCACAGCTCGCCGATATATTGGAACAGCGTGCAGCGCGCGCTCTCGACGTCCGTCCAGAAATTCGAGGCGGAAAAGCGTCTTCTGAGAACGACGGAGCCGCCGGCGAGCAGCGGGCCGAAGACGGCGACGACGCCTCCGACCGAGTGATACATCGGTAGGCAGTCGTACATTCGGTCTTGCGGGCCCATGTCGGCGAGGCCCGAGAACCAGAGGCTCCAGAACAGCAGGCGGCGGTGCGTGACGATGGCGGCCTTCGGCAGGCCCGTCGTGCCCGAGGTGAAGATGTAGAGCGCGCGATCCCGGATCGAGACGTCGCGCCGCTCCTGCGGCGTCAGCGGCGCGCCGCTCATCGAGGCGATGCTCGCTTCGTCGCGCGTCGCCAAATGCGTCTGCAGTTCGCGCTCGAGCAGCGCCGCCGCCGACTCGCAAACCAGCTCGAACGCGTCGTCGGCGATGAGGCGGCGCGCCCCGACCGCGCGCAGGCAATGGGCGAGCCCCGAGGGCGCGAGATTCGTGTTGAGCAGCGCAACAATGACGCCAACGCGCGTGAGGCCGAGCCAGATCGCTGCGTAATCGGCGCAATTGCCCATGAGCAGCGCGACGACGCCGCCTTTCCGCAAGTTCTGCGCAAGCGCCCAGCGCGACCAGCGATTTGCGCGTGCTGCAAAAGCCTCGAAGCTCAAGGATTGGCGCTCGTCGATGACGGCGATCGCCGCGCCGCGCTCGGCCGCGATCGCGTCGAACATTACAGGCAGGATGCGGTCCGGCTGCGTCTCGACTTGCGCCGTGCGCTGCAGTGCGCGCAGCCAGTCCTTGTTGGCGGACCGCGCGCCCGGCCCCGAGGAGTTGTGGATCGTGATGGCGTTCATGGAGTGCCGCGGCATGAGCTGCTCGACACAAGATAGGCGCTCGCGCGAACAATGGATAGAACCGCGCGCCATTAGGGTTATTGCGCGCATTTGCTCGCGTTGCGGCAAGGAACCAAATATTCTTTCTGCGGTTGGGGAAGGGGTTCTCGAACATGCGCGCCGACACGATCGCCGTTCACGGCGGCTTCGCGAAAGATCCAGCGACGCGCGCCGTCGCCGTGCCGATCTATCAGACCGTCTCCTACGAATTTGCGAGCGCCGATGAAGCGGCGGCGCTCTTCGACCTCGAGATCGAGGGCTATCGATACAGCCGCATCGCCAATCCGACGAGCGCGGTGCTCGAGCGGCGCGTCGCTGAGCTCGAGGGCGGCGTCGGCGCGCTCGCCGTCGCGACGGGGCAGGCGGCGCTCTACTACGCCTTCGCCAATCTCGCCGATCATGGCGGCAATATCGTCTCCGCCCCGACGCTCTACGGCACGACGCACACGCTGCTCCAGCACGTGCTGCCGCGCCAGGGCGTCAACGTCCGCTTCGCGGAAAGCGACGCGCCCGAGCACATGCGCGCCGCGATCGACGACGACACCAAGGCGCTGTTCTGCGAAAGCGTCGGAAACCCAGCCGGCAACATCTGCGATCTCGCGGCCCTGGCCGAAGTGGCGCATGACCGCGGTGTGCCGCTCATCGTCGACAACACGGTCGCGACGCCCATGCTCTTGCGTCCGATCGACCACGGCGCCGACATCGTCGTGCACTCTCTGACGAAATACATGGGCGGACACGGAACGACGCTTGGCGGAATCATCGTCGACGGCGGGCGCTTTCCCTGGAAGCGCCACGCCGCGCGCTTCCCCATGTTCAATGCGCCGGACGTCTCCTATCACGGGCTCGTGTACGCCGATCACTTCGGCGAGACGGCCTTCGTCGCGCGCGCCCGCAGCGTCTATCAGCGCACGACCGGTGCCGTGATCGCGCCCTTCTCCGCTTTTCTGCTGCTGCAGGGAATAGAGACGCTCGCGCTGCGCATGGAGCGTCATGTGGAGAACGCGCGCAAGGTCGCGGAGTTCCTGCAGGGCGACCGTCGCGTCGCCTGGGTCAGATACGCCGGCTTCCCGGAGAATCCTTCCTATCCGCTGGCCAGGAAGTATCTGCAGGGCCGCGCGCCGGCGCTGCTGACCTTCGGCGTCGAGGGCGGGCTGGAAGCCGGCAAGCGCTTCTATGACGCGCTCTCGCTCATCAAGCGCGTCGTCAACATCGGCGACGCCAAGTCGCTCGCCTGCCATCCGGCGTCGACCACGCATCGCCAGATGACGCCTGCCGAGCAGGCCAAGGCCGGCGTCACGCCGGAGATGATCCGTCTGAGCATCGGCATCGAGCACATCGACGATCTCATCGAGGATCTCGATCGGGCGCTGGCGGCGGCGCCGCAATTCACAGAGGTCGCCGCGGAATGAGCGTCGCATCGCTGCTCCCTAACCGCGGCGAACCGATCGAAGTCGCGCTCGTCAACAACATGCCCGATCAGGCGGTCGACGCGACCTTCGCGCAGTTCTCGGGGCTGCTGCGCGCCGAGGCGCAGGACCTGCCGCATCGCCTGCGCTGCTATACGTTTCCGAGCACGCCGCGCAGCGAGACCGGACGCCGCGCGCTGGCGCAGACGCATGAGCCGATCGGAGCGCTCTACGCCCGCGGCGCGGACGTGCTGATCGTGACGGGCGCGGAGCCGCGCGCCCCGAAGCTCGACGGCGAACCCTATTGGCAGGAATTCGCCGAGCTCGTCGATTGGGCGCGCGCCAACACCTATGGCGCGCTGTGGTCCTGCCTCGCGGCGCATGGCGCCGTGCTGCGGCTCGACGGGATCCGGCGCCGGCGCGAGAGCGCAAAGATCAGCGGCGTCTTCGTTTGCGAAACGGCGGACGATTGGGCGACGCAGGGCGCGGCGAGAGCGATCCTTGTCCCCCACTCGCGCTACAACGGCCTCCCACGCGCGGATCTCGAGTCGCGGGGCTATCACATCGCCTCCTTCTCGCCCGAGATCGGAGTCGACAGCTTCTGGCGGCGCGAACCGAGCCTCTTTCTCTTCACCCAGGGTCATCCCGAATATGATCCGGACACGCTCGCGCGTGAATTCCGCCGCGACGTGTTGCGCTTCCTCACCGGGGAGAGCGCGGACTTTCCGCCGACGCCCGCAAACTATTTCTCGCCCGACGCCTATATCGGCGTCGAGGATCTCAAAGCGAACGCCGATACGACTCGGCGCGCGCGCTTCGCCGAACGCCTGAACGCCCTGCTCGAGCATGAGGCGCCGCAGGCGCATTGGCGCGCGGACGCCGCACGGCTCTATCGCAATTTTCTGGCCGCCGTCGCCTTGGGGAAGGCGGCGCGCTCGAGGAGGCTCGCGCTATGAAAGGGCTCAACGCCACGCCGGCGGCGCCGACGCAGACCTGGACATTCTTCGAGGGCGCGTGGCGCGAGGGCAATCAAGCGATCCTCGGCGCGCGTTCGCACGGCGCCTGGCTCGGCTCGGTGGTCTTCGACGGCGCGCGCGCCTTCGAGGGCGTCGCTCCGGATCTCGACAAGCACCTAGCCCGCGTAAACCGCTCGGCCCTGGCCATGGGGCTCGATCCCATCATCAGCGAAGCGGAGTGGATGGCGCTCTGCGACGCCGGCAGGGCGCGCTTCGCGCCGGATGCGGAACTCTATATCCGTCCGATGTATTGGGCTGAAGCCGGCTACGGCGGCGGCGTGCGCTTTGATCCGGCGACGACCAACTGGTGCCTGACGATCTATGAGGCGCCGATGCCGCAGCCGCGCGGCGGCGCGGTCACGCTCTCGCCCTATCGCCGCCCGACTGCCGAGACCGCGCCCGTCGACGCCAAGGCGAGCTGCCTCTATGCCAATGGCGCGCGCGCCTTGATGGAGGCGGCGAAGCGCGGCTTCGACAACTGCCTCATGCTCGACGCGCTCGGAAATGTCGCGGAATTCTCCAATTCCAACGCGTTTCTGGCGAAGGACGGAGTCGTGTTCACGCCGGCGCCGAACGGAACCTTCCTCGACGGCGTGACGCGCCAGCGCGTCATCGGCCTGCTGCGCGGCGCGGGCGTCACGGTCGTCGAGACGCAGCTCGCTTACGCGCATTTTTTGGCGGCGGACGAGATCTTCTCGACCGGCAACTTCCAGAAGGTCGCTCCAATTGCGCGGATCGACGACCGGGAGCTCTCGCCTGGACCCGTCTATCAGAAGGCGCGCTCTCTCTACTGGGACTTCGCGCACGCCGCGTCGCGCGCGCCGCTCATGCTGCGCGCCGCGTCGTAAGAGCCCTTGAAAGTCGAGGATCGCGCCTAAGTCCTTCGTCGGGGCTAATCTGCGCCAACGCGCGACGACGAAAGGAACGCTGGCATGGAACAGATCGTCACTCCCGATTACGCCCGGCGGCTCTACGAAGCGCACGGCCAGAAAGCGATTGCCGAGGCGGCGCAAAAGGCCGTGGACTTCGAGAAAAAGGGCGACAAGGAAGCTGCGCAGAGCTGGCGGCGAGTCGAAGCGGCCGTCAAGGAGATGGTGGGGCCGCATCAGCCCTGAAATACGAGGCTTTCGACAAGATCGATCCGCGCCGGAAAGGCCTCCGAAGGCCGCGCTTCGACATCTTCCTCAGCGTCAACTAATTTCATAGCCAACCGCGCTCTGTCGCGGAGCGCAGTTTATTGCGTTGCGGTCGCGCGCGCCGCGGACTATACCCTGCGCCGTAGAGACCCAGCTCGAGCTCCTCAACATGCCCGACAATACGCCGGCCGAAGCGCTTCAGCAGGCCAAGATCCTCATGCAGGCGCTGCCGCACATGCTGCGCTACGACGACGCCATCGTCGTGGTGAAATATGGCGGCCACGCCATGGGCGACGATACGGTGGCGCGCGATTTCTCCCGCGACATGGTGTTGCTTGAGCAGTCGGGCGTGAACCCGGTCGTCGTGCACGGCGGCGGACCGCAGATCGGCGCCATGCTGACGAAGCTCGGCATCGCCTCGCATTTCTCCGACGGCCTGCGCGTCACCGACCGCTCGACGATGGATGTCGTCGAGATGGTGCTCGCGGGCTCGATCAACAAGCAGATCGTCGGCTTCATCAATGCGGAGGGCGGGCGCGCCATCGGCCTGACCGGCAAGGACGGGCGCATGGTGACGGCGGTGAAGCTTGCGCGCCCAGCCAATGGCGGGGGCGACGTCGTGGATCTCGGCTTTGTCGGCGAGCCGGTGAAGGTCGACACGACCGTTCTGGAGCAGGTGCTCGGGCGGGAGCTCATCCCCGTGCTCGCGCCCATCGCGCAAGGCGCGAACGGCGACACTTACAACATCAACGCCGATACTTTCGCGGGCGCCATCGCCGGCGCGCTCGGCGCGAAGCGTCTGCTGTTCCTGACCGACGTGCCGGGCGTGCTCGACAAGGACAAGAAGCTCATCCAGGAGCTCAAAGTCTCCGACATCCCCGGACTCATCGCCGATGGCGTGATCACCGGCGGCATGATCCCCAAGGTCGAGACCTGCATGTATGCGATCGAGCGCGGCGTGGAGGGCGTCGTCATCCTGGACGGCAAGCTGCCGCATGCGGTGCTGATCGAGCTCCTGACCGATCATGGCGCCGGCACGCTGATCACCCGGTGAAGGGAACCGACCCGCAGCGGATCGCCGCCGCCTTCCGCGGCATAGACACCTTCGTCTTCGATCTCGACAACACGCTCTACCCTGCGTCGAGCGACCTGTGGCGGAAGATCGACGACCGCATCACGCTATTCATGACGCGGCTTTTCGGCCTCGACGGCCTGTCGCTACGCGCGCTGCAGAAGCACTACTATTTGCGCTATGGCACGACGCTGCGCGGTTTGATGCGCGAGCACGGCGTCGACGCCGATCATTATCTCGATTACGTCCATGACATCGACCGCTCGACGCTTCAGCCCGACCACACGCTCGCCGCGGCGATCGCCGCTCTGCCCGGGCGCAAGCTGATTCTGACCAACGGCTCGCGCGAGCATGCGATCAAGACCGCGCGCCAGCTCGGCGTCGATCACCTCTTCGAGGACATATTCGACATCATCGCCGCGGATTTCATCGCCAAGCCCGCAGAGCAGACCTATCTGCGCTTTTTCGAGAAGCACGCGATCGAGCCGGCGCGGACGGCGCTCTTCGAGGACATCGCCCGCAATCTGGCGGCCCCGCATGCACGCGGCGTAACGACCGTATTGGTGACCCAGCCCGAGAGCGCAGGCGTCGAACGCGAAGCCTGGGAAATCGCGGACGGAGCGGAGCCTCACGTCGACTTCGCGACCGACGACCTGACCCTGTTCCTGGAAAAAATTCTGCAGGCCTCCGCGGCCAACACCGGAGGCGGCTAAACCGACCGCGCCACAAGTTGGGCCGTGGCGTAAAGGGTGACGAATCACCTTCGTCGCTGACTTTTGACGCAGTAGGACTAAGCGGGGGCCTTGGTCTCGGCGAGCAGCTTTTCCAACGTTCCGATCTCGATCGGCTTCACGAAGTGAAGGTCGAAGCCGGCCTGCAGGGTGCGGGCGCGATCCTCGTTCCGCCCCCAGCCGCTGAGGGCGACGAGCTGGAGCCGCGCGCCTTGGGGCAGGGCGCGGATTCGTCGGGCGGTCTCGAGACCGTCCATGCCCGGCATGCCGAGATCCAGAAAAATCAGATGCGGCGCGAATTCTTGGAGCGCCCCGATCGCTGCGGACCCCTCATAGACCGCGCGCGCCTCGGCGCCGAGGCATGACAGCAGCATCACGAAACTATCGGCCACGTCACGATCATCGTCGACGACCAGCGTGCGCAGCCTTGCTGGCGCCGTCTCCGTCTTCATCTGCGCAGTCGCCGCGGCGCAAGCGCCGCCAGTCGCAAGCGGCAGCCGCACGACGAATTCGCTGCCCTGGCCGGATCCGGCGCTGTAACCCTGAACGTTTCCTCCATGCAGCTCCACCAGACTGCGCACGAGCGCGAGGCCGACTCCGAGGCCGCCGCCATCAGCGCGCGCGCTGTTGGACGCCCGCGTGAAAAGGTCAAAGATGCTCGACAGCTGATCCGGCGAAATTCCCATGCCGTCATCGCGCACGCGAACAACCGCCTCGCCTTCTGAGCATTCCGCATCAAGTTTGATGCTGCCGCCCGTCGGTGTGTATTTCGCGGCGTTGTTCAACAGATTCGCGAAGACTTGAGCAAGCCTGACCGGGTCGCCGTCGATCGTCGCAGCCTCCGCAGGCGGCTCGAAGCTGAGACGATGCCGCCTGGCGTCGATGAGCGGCGCCACGAGCTCGATCGCATGACCAAGCGTCGCCGCGAGGTCCAGCGGCTGATTGCGCAGCTCGATCTTGCCGCCGTTGATGCGCGCCACGTCGAGCAGATCGTCGACGAGGCGGATGAGATGCTCAACCTGCCGCTCCATCATGGCGAGCAGCTCGCGATGGTCGCCGTCCCTTGCTCCGCGCACGACATGGAGCGCGTTGCGGATGGGCGCGAGCGGATTGCGCAGCTCATGGGCAAGCATCGCCAGGAATTCGTCCTTGCGTCGATCCGCCTCGCGAAGGGCGGCCTCGGCGCGCTTTCGCTCGCCCACGTCACGCGCCGCGACCTGAATCGCGGGCGCCCCGCCCCACCGCGTCGGACCGGTTGCGACGCTCACGTCGACGAGCGAACCGTCGACCCGACGCCATTGACAGTCGAGCGGCGTACCGATCCGCTGCTCCTGGAGCCCGAACAGGATAGTTTCGCCGACGACATCATGGCGCTGCGCCGGCGCGAATTCGAACGGCGAGCGCCCGATCATCTCGCGCGCGTCGGTCGCGCCGAGCAGCCGCGCCGCTTCCGCATTGGCGTAAACGATACGCTCTTCGGCATGGACGAGGATCGCGTCCGGGCTCATCTCGGCGAGCACGCGGAAGCGCTCCTCGCTCTCGCGTAGCGCTGCTTGGGCTTTCGTAAGGTCGGTCACGTCCAGAAACGCGCCGACGGCGCCGCGCGGGCCTCCGCTATCGCCCAGCAGCGGGGCCGCGTTTGCGAGGACCGCGCGTCTCTGGCCGTCCTCGCGCAGCACCTCCAGCAGCTGCTTGCCGACCGTCGCTCCACGAAGCGCGCGCTGCATCGGCAACGCGTCGACGCCGAGCTCCTGTCCGTCCCGGAATATCCGGAATTTTGCCGGCGCACACGCCGATTTGGAGAACTCGCCGCGCCTCGCGACGCCGAAGATCTCCTCATTGGCGCGATTGCCCTCGATGTGGCGCCCGTCGGCGGCGCGCGCGATCGCAAGGCCGATCGGCGCTGTCGCAAGGATTGTCTCGAGCTCCTGCGCCCGCAAGCGCTCCCGCCGCTCGCTCGCGCGCAGCGCCTCCTCGACGGCCTTGCGACCGGTTATGTCCTGCGTGATGCCGAAGGCGGCAATCGGCGCGCCCGCGGCGTCGAATTCGAGATAGGCTTTTTCCCGGACCCATTTCACGCCTCCGTTCACGACGATGCGATGCTCGAAGTCGTATGGCTCGCCTTTCTGGGCCGCCATCCAGCGCCGCAGCACATCGTCGTGATCGTCTGGATGCACGAGCTCCATGAAGGTGTCGTGTGTGATCGGAACGCTCGGCGGCTGGCCAAAGATACGAGATTCCTCCGCGGAGCAGGTTGCGGACGAAGCGCTGAAGTCGAAGCGCCACCAGCCTATTTCGCCGACCTCCTGGGCGCGGATGAAATCCTCCTGAGATTGCCGCAGCATCTGCTCCGCATTGAGGCGATCGATGATGTCGGCGGCCTGGCGCGCGAGCAGGTCAAGCAATTGGAGCGCGCGTGCGCTCGGGCGTTGCGGAGTTTTCCAGTGCGTGGAGAAGACGCCGTTCAGCTGGCCGAAGCGGCTCACGAGAGGCGTCGACTGAACCGCGCGCACTTCGGCTTCGCGCATCACCTGCATGGCCGGCGAGCCTAGGAAGATCTCGCTTCGCTCGACATTCTCCACGATGATGCGCTCGGAGGAAGCGAAAGCGGCATGGCAGGCCCCGAGCTGCGAGCGGGCGTTCCAGAAGTCGCACCAGGATCGGGAAAATCCGCGTTGCGCGACGATCTGGAGATTGCCCGAGAGCTTGTCGGCCATCTGGATGTTGCCGAAGTCGGCGCCGCAAATGGCGATCGCCGCGTCGACGATCTCAGTCAAGACGGACTCGAAATCGCCGTCGACGACGGCGAGAGCGCCGATCTTTTGCAGCCTCGTCATGACGTCGAGGTCGGCCGCCAGCCGGCGCTCGTTCTCCTGGAGCGCCTCCTCCGCAAGCTTGCTCTGTGTGATGTCGCGCGACACCGCCAGCAGGCGCGCGACGCGCCCGTCGCCGTCGCGCAGCGGCTTGACGATCACGTCCCACCACTTCGCCTCGCCTCGGACTGTGGGGCGGCAGGCCAGGAAGCGCGCCGGTCTTCGGGTCCGCGCCACAACGATTGCATCGTCGGCGTCCTTGCGCGCCTCTTCCGGCCAAAGCAGTCGCCAGCTCCTGCCGCACGGATCGTTCTCGCTGTCAAGCTCGAGCAGACGGCGACCCGTCGCGTTGATCTTCAGCAGGCGGCCTTCGAGGTCGAGCGCCTCGATGACGTCCGGGCTGTCCTCGAAGATGGCGTTCTGGAGCTCTTCGCTTTCGCGCAGGGCCGTCTCCGCGCTCCGGCGCCGCTCTTCCTGAAGCTTCTTGTCGGTGATGTCCTGCGTGAAGATGATGACGCCGCCGATCCCGCCCCGCTCGTCACGCCAGGGCCGCGTCTCCCATTGCTGCCACCGGACGCGGCCGTCGGCGCGAATGAAGCGATCTTCGGTGGCGACGACATTTTCTCCGGCGAGGCAACGACGGTGGGCCTCCTTCCACCGTTCCGGAAGCTTCGGGAAAACCTCGTAGTGGGAGCGGCCGATCACATCGGCGTCGAGTCCGTAATCGGTGAGCCAGCGACGGCTCGCCACGATATAGCGCATCTCGCGATCGAACATCGCCACAGCCGCCGGCGCGTGTTCGAGGAAGAGGAGGAGCTGCGTCGTCTCCAAGGGGATCTCGTCTTGGCATGGGATGCGCGCCGCTTGCGCGGAGCGCTTGTTCCTCAAAATCATTCGGGTTTGTTGCGCCCGCGCCGATCGGCGCGCGATGCGCAGAGCGCGCGGTCAATCCCATCGAGAGCCGCGACTCGGAGGATATTATGAGCGCGACGATAAGTATATCCCCGCATTTCGCGGACTGGCGCTTTCTTGTAAGCGAATCACCGCGGAAGGCTGCAAGGACATGCAGCGACGACCGACGTGCAATGGCGTTCCGATGAGGCGCGGCGGCCAGCATGCTGTTGCGTCGAAGGACAGAGGAGGCAAGAAGAAAATGACGGACTATTTCGAAAGCATCCAGAAACTCGGCAAGGAGCGGTTTGAGGCTGCAGCGGCTGCATCCGCTGCGGCTGTCAAGGAATTCGAAGCCGCTGCCAGGGAACAGCAGGACTATTCGAAGAGGGCCTTCGAGGAAGCCCAGTCCTTCGGGCGCAAGCTCTTCAGCGTGAAGTCGCTCGACGAAGCGGTCAAAGCCCATTCGGAATATTTTGAAACGGCGCGACGGGATTTCTGGGACCAGGTGAGCAAGGCGAATAGCCTCTATTTCAGCTTTGCGAAGAAGCTGGTGAAACCGGCCGACGGGCCTGTCGCGAAGATCGTCGAAGACAGCTTCGCGAAGTCGAAAGCCGCCTGAAGCAGATAATGTGCGACGCTGCTTTTGGAGGCGGCGCGGACGCGTGCGGCTCAACCGCGGGGGGGCGCCGGACGCGTTCGGTCGACGCTTGGCGCAATGCGCCGGAGCCGGTTCCACGTCATGCACTCCGGAGCAAACATTCGGTCGCTTATCTCTGTAGGTCAGGCGCGCCGCCAATGGCGGTTGTCCCTGGGCGCGATACCGGTCATTCTTGCCGCGCTGACGCTTTGGTCGGCGACGATTTTGAGTCGGGACGAGCCCTCGTCGGGACCAACGGCGGCCAAGGTGCGGCAATCGGTTCGTGCCGACGCTCGACAGCAACTTTACGAACGTCGGCGGTAACCGCCGATTGTCTGGCGAGGGAGCGCGCGCGTCGCTGCCAAAGCCGACGCGAGGTGCTACACCCCCGGCATGAGCAATGGGGACGCGAGCGGCGCGCAGATCGTCGAGGTCCTGGCGCCGGTGGCGGTCGACCAGACATACAGTTATTTGGCGCCTCCCGGCCTCGCGCTTGCGCCCGGCGACCACGTCCGGATCCCGCTTGCGACCCGCGAAGCCTATGGCGTCGTCTGGGCGACGCGTGACGGCGCGGCCGGCTCGACCAATCTCAAGACCGTCGCAGGACGCTTCGATCGTCCGTTGCTTTCAAAGAACTTGCGGGACTTCCTCGACTGGCTGGCGCGCTGGACGCTCGCCCCGCGCGGCATGGCGCTGCGGCTTTGCGTCCGGGCAGGCGAAGACGCCGCGTCCGAGCCGCCGCGACTGCTCTACCGGAAGACGCAAACGCCGCCGCAGCGCCCGACGCCGACGCGTCTGCGCGTGCTCGAAGCCGCCGAGGGCGGTCTCGCATTTCCCAAGAAGGCGCTGGCGGAGGCCGCCGGCTGCTCCGCCTCGGTCATCGACGCGCTCGTCGACGAGGGCGCGCTGGAGGCCATAGCCGCGCCGCCGACGCCCGTCGCCGCGCCGCTCGATCCAACCTTCGCCCCGCAAAAGCTCGAGAGCGCTCAGGAAGCTGCGGCTGAAGCCTTGCGCACGGCCATCCGCGCTCGAGGTTATCGCCCGTTTCTGCTTGAGGGCGTCACGGGCTCGGGCAAGACCGAGGTCTATTTCGAGGCTGTCGCGACGACGCTCGAGAGCGGCGGCCAGGCGCTCGTGCTGATGCCCGAGATTGCGCTGACCTCGCAATTTCTGGAGCGTTTTTCGGCGCGCTTCGGCGCGCGTCCCGCCGAGTGGCACTCCGGCGTCGCGGAACGCAAGCGCGCGCGCATCTGGCGCGGCGCGGCGACCGGCGAGGTCAGGGTCGTCGTCGGCGCGCGCTCGGCGCTGTTCCTGCCCTTTCGCGACCTGCGCCTCATCGTCGTCGATGAAGAGCACGAGGCCGCCTACAAGCAGGAAGACGGCGTCTGCTATCACGCGCGCGACATGGCGGTCGTGCGCGCCCGCATCGAGGGCGCCGAGATCGTGCTCGCCTCCGCCACGCCCTCGATCGAGACGCGCGTCAACGCCGCGGCGGGTCGCTACGCGCATCTGCGGCTCGAAGCGCGCGCGGGGTCGAGGCGACTGCCCACGCTCGAGGCGATCGACATGCGCGTCGAGGGGCCGCCGAAGCTCCGCTGGATCGCGCCGCGCCTCGCGCTCGCGGTCGCCGAGACGATCGCGCGGGGCGAGCAGGCGCTGCTGTTCCTGAACCGACGCGGCTATGCGCCGCTGACGCTGTGCCGCAACTGCGGCCACCGCTTCCGCTGCCAGAACTGCGACGCCTGGCTGGTGGAGCACCGCTTCCGCAACGCGCTGGTCTGCCATCACTGCGGGCACACGGAGCGGCGTCCTCAGACCTGCCCGGAATGCGAGGCCGAGGACGCGCTCGCGCCCTGCGGCCCGGGCGTCGAGCGCTTGGCCGAAGAGGCCGCGCAGCTCTTCCAGGGGGCGCGAATCCTGGTGCTGTCGTCGGATTTTCCTGGCGGAACCGAGCGGCTGCGGCGCGAGCTCGAGCAGATTTCCAAGGGCGCCTTCGATCTCGTGATCGGCACCCAGCTCGTCGCGAAGGGGCACAATTTCCCTTATCTCACGCTCGTCGGCGTCGTCGATTCGGACTTGGGCCTCGGCAGCGGCGACCCGCGCGCCGCCGAGCGCACCTTTCAGCTGCTCGCGCAGGTCACGGGGCGCGCCGGGCGCGGCGACCAGCCGGGCAGGGCGCTGCTGCAGACCTATCAGCCGGAGCATCCGGTGATCCGCGCGCTGCTCTCGGGCGACGCCGAAAAGTTCTACGCCCAGGAGATCGCGTTGCGCGAGCGCGCGGGCCTGCCGCCCTTCGGACGGCTCGCGGCGTTGATCGTCTCGGCCAAGGACGCGGCGCTTGCGGAGGGTCACGCGCGCGCGCTGGCGCGTAGCGCGCACGGGCTGCCGGCGACGGATCGCTACAAGGTCTCGGCGCTCGGAGGCCTGCCGGAAGACGACGAGATCCTGGTGCTCGGACCCGCGGAGGCGCCGATATCCCTGCTGCGCGGGCGCTTCCGCTTCCGACTCCTGGTCAAGGCGCCGCGGCGTTCGGACCTGCAGGGGTTCCTGCGCGACCTCTTGGCGGCGGGGCCGCCGGAGCGCGGCGGCGTCAGGGTGCAGGTGGACGTGGAGCCGCAAAGTTTCTTATAGCATTGCTTCCATGTCGCCGAGCCTACCGCGCCTGCAGCGGCGTCTTCGAACGACGTGGTGGGGTCGCCGCGGACGGCTGATGCGCAATTGACCCGACAGGCGTCGGGTCGGCGCTCGTGCGCTCGAGAGTTTCGAGCCGTTTCGCGAGATCCTGCACTTTTGCGGCCAAGGCCAGCGTCGTCTCCCCGGCGCGTTGCGTTTCCGCATTGTGGCGGAACTGCTCCACCTGCGCCCTGAGGCTGCGGACCTCCTCCTGCAGGGTCGCCGGGTCGGGGGCGCCGGAAGGCTGCGTCGCCTGCGCGACTTGCGTTTCGTTGGGCCGCACGCCGGTCGCCCCGCCGTAACGCCAACCCGCCGCGCCGCCGGCGAGGATGGACGCCGCAAGGGCGAGAAACAATTGATTTCGCCAGCTCGACCGCGGAGCGGCTTCCGCCAGCCGCGCGCGCACGTCGCCGGCCACCGCGCTACGCGCTCCGGCCTTGGGGGCAATCTGGAAGTCGTCGGCGATTCCGAAGGCGCCGGCAGGCGACATCCTGCCGCCGGCTTTCGGAGGGATCACGGTATTGTCAGTGGGCATCGAAGCTTCGGTCCGAGGAAGCAAGGGGGGACTTGGCGTCCGCTGCCCGCATTCGAACCCGATCAGGGTTAGCGCGAGGTTAATTCGCCGCAGATTTTTGGCGCTCGCGCCGATTTGACGTCGCTGTGCAATAGTGTATCGGGAGCCTGCCAGATCACGCGCTCAACACGGACGTCTCATGTGCTGGAGTGGAGAAGCTTCGACCGTTCTTGCTGCGACCGGCATCGCCGGGGCCGCCTACTCCGCGCTCAAGCGCAATCCTGAGCCATTGGCGCTGTGGGTCTGCCTGCTCTATTTCGCGAGCATGGAGTCGCTGCAGGCCGTGGCCTACACGGTTCTCGGGCAATGCGACTCGCCGCTCAATCAAATGATGACGCTGTTCGGCTATTTGCATATCACGTTCCAGCCGTTCTTCATCAACGCGGTCGCGCTCTACTTCATGCCTAAGGACGCGGCGCGCAAAATCGCGCCGGTCGTGTATTTCGCCTGCTTCGTCTGCGCCATCACCATGCTGGTGCAGCTCTACCCCTTCGACTGGGCCGGTCACTGCGCGATTGGCCGCCCCCTTTGCGGCGAAAAGCTCTGCACCGTGCGCGGCGAGTGGCACATCGCCTGGCATCTGCCGGTCAATGGCATCGGCAACAGCATGGTCGACAATGCTATTCTCGGGCGCGGCTTCATCGCCTATCCGTTGACCGCCTTCTTCTTGCCGGCGCTGATCGGCAGCTGGCGCTTTACGCTCTTCTCCTATGTCGCCGGGCCGTGGCTGGCCTCGCTGACGACGAGCGACGTCACCGAATGGCCGGCCGTCTGGTGCCTGTTCAGCATCGGCCTCGTGCTCGCCATCATCAAGACGCCGCTGCGCCAGCACCTGCATGTGAGCGACCCGTGGTGGGTCATGCTCGGCCGCTGGATCGCCGCCAGGCGCGAAGCCGCGCCGGCGCCCAGTGTCGCCCCCGACGCGCCGCCCGCCGAGTAATGGCCGACGGTCGCGCAAAATCGACACTTTCGAAGAGTAGAGCGCCGTTAGTCCTTGCTTAAGCAAAGATGGCGTTCGATCGAAACTGCGGGGTTCCGGCAAGCTTTCGTCAAGCTTATCGAAACCTTGAGTTAACGCCTGCAGGGCTAGCTGTTGCGCCTGTCAGCGTCCTTCGGAATGGAGTCTCCCTCATGCAGTCTGGCAAGCGCTCTGGCGGCGCCAAGCTCGCAGCCGCGCTCGCGGCGGCTCTCGCGCTCTCGGCCTGCGCCAAAAACGCCGCGGATGAGGCCTCCGGACCCGACCGCTTCGGCGCCGGCTACGGCCGCAACGGCGCCCCCGGCAGCGCGCAGGACTTCTCCGCCAATGTCGGCGACCGGGTCTTCTTCGAGACCGACTCCAGCGACCTGACGTCGCAGGCTCAGGCGACGCTCGACAAGCAGGCCGAGTGGCTCAACCGATATTCGCGCTACGCCTTTACGGTCGAGGGCCACGCCGACGAGCGCGGCACGCGCGAATACAACTTCGCGCTCGGCGCCCGGCGAGCCGAAGCAGTCAAGGACTATTTGATCTCCCATGGCGTCGCGGCGAGCCGTATTCGCACCACGAGCTACGGCAAGGAGCGTCCCGTCGCCGTCTGCGACGACATCTCCTGCTGGTCGCAGAACCGGCGCGCCGTCACGGTGCTGAGCGGCGGCAACTCCTGATTGCTTGCGACCTCTGAAGCGGCGCCGTTCCGTTGACGCAAATTCCCGCTTGGGTTACGCCGCGCAGGGAAGAGAGCCGGGGCGACGCTACGCGCCGCTCGGCGGAGCGCCGGGTCTGAAACTTTGGATGTTTCGATCGTCATCTGCACGAGAAACCGCTGCGAGAGCCTGCGTTCCGCCTTGGCGGCCGCCGCCGCGGTCGAGTCGCGGCTGGCGTGGGAGGTCGTGGTCGTCGACAATGGGTCGACCGACAGCACCCGACACGTGATCGCCGACGCAGCTGAACGAACGCCTTGCATCCGCTCTGTCTTCGAGGCGCAAAAGGGCCTCGGAGCGGCCCGCGACACCGGGTGGCGCGCGGCGGAGGGAGAGATCGTCGCCTTCACCGACGACGACTGCTATCTCAGTCCGACTTTTGTGGACGACCTGTTCCGAGTCTTTGCAGAAAAACCCGAGCTGGGGTTTGTCGGGGGCAGAGTCCTGCTCCATGACCCCGAAGACCTTCCGGTCACCATAGACCTCCGGGACGCCCCCGAAGCCGTCCCTTGCCACAGGTTTCTGCCGGCGGGAACGCTGCAGGGCGCGAACCTGTCCTTCCGGCGCCTCGTTCTGGCGCGGCTCGGCGGCGTGGATCGCGGCATCGGCGCCGGGACGCCTTATCCCTTCGAGGACATCGACCTCATCGCCGCCGCCGCCTGGGCCGGAGTGAAGGGGATTTACGACCCGAGACCGACCGTCTCCCACCATCATCGTCGACGCAGCCACGACTTTCCGATGATCCTCGCGGATTATGACCGCGGGCGCGGCGCTTATTACATGAAGTATATTCTGCGCGCGGACTCGAGGCTTGCATACATTTTGGGCTGGATCCGCAAGACGCGACAGACGACTGGATGGCGATTCCCCGAGGTGTGGGAGGGGCTGGGGCGAGAGTTTCATTCGGCCTGGAGATGGCTCGGCGAACGCGGCTCCCGCCTCGACCAGGCGATATTTTCAGTCCCTCTCCTGCTCGGCCTGCTGACGACGAAGGTCGCCGCGGCGAGGCTGCGGTCCGGCGACTCGGGGTTCCGGGCGCTCGCCCGGCTCGGCTGGAGATGAGTCGAGCAGCGAGGCCCCGCGTTGTTGTGGCCTCGACCTGGATCGTGCAATCAGAGCGGTCCTTCCGACGATCGCTCAAGGGTATGCGCCCAGATGTCTGACAGCCAGCTGAGGGAGTTTGCCGACGGCGGTCGCACGGAAGCGGAGGCGTCGTTCCTGGAGCGATGCGCGGCGCAGGTCCGCGCGGGCTGCGTCGTCAACCTTGGGCTGGGGCAGGGCGCCGAAGCGATCGCTCTCGCTCAAGGCGCCAGCCGCTCGCCAGCCGGCGTCGTCTATTGCATCGGGCCGCACGGCGGCGGATCCGCCGATCGGCGGCGGTTCTACGAGACGATCGCGGGCGCTGGTCTCAGCGAAATCATTGCGGTCGTCAGCCTGCCGAGCGGGCAGGCGGCGCAGGTCTGGCGGGAGCCGGTAGGCCTCCTTTTCCTCAATGGCGACCGCAGCGAGGAGGAAACCGAAGCGGAGATCGCGGCGTGGGCGCCTCACCTCGCGCCCGGGGGAGCGATCGTGTTCGACAACGCCCTTGGTCGGGCCACGGGCGCGAGCCGGGCGATCGCCGGGCTCATCGACGGCGGCGGCTGGCGGAAGGACGGGGAAGCCGGCAGTCTCCAGTCCTTGCGGCGCGTCGACCGGGCGAGCTCGGAGGCCGCGCGCATACACCAGAACGCCATCGACGACGTGATGCGGCGCGCGTCGGAGCTCGGCTACAACCCCTGGCATGCAGTCAGAAGGCTGGGATACGGCTCTTTCGTCTCCTTCGCCCGGAAATACGTCTATGTCGAAACGCCCAAGGCGGCCTGCACCACGCTGAAGCACCTCATCACGGAGCTCAAGAACGTCCCGGTCGATCTCTCGACGCTGCGCCGTCCCACCGAGACGCGCCGCGACATGCAGATCCATGAGCGCGCTCTCATCGCCCTGCCGACCCTGCTCGAGGTCGAGGAGCCGATCTTGCGGGCGGCTTTCGACGGCCACCCCGAATGGTTCGTCTTCGCCGTGGTTCGCAATCCCTACAGTCGGATCGTGTCGCTGTTCGAGAACAAGGTGCGTCTGGGCGAGATCGGCTACCGGCGCCTCGAGGCCCGCTACGGCGATCGCGGAGCTTTCGGCGACGCGCGCGAGGCGTTTCGCGCCTATGTCGCCGAAGTTGTCGACAGCCCGCGCACGGCCGAGACCGACGGGCATCTGTGGACGCAGGAAGAGATCGTGATGCCGCGCCTTCTCGCCTACACGCGCGTGTTTCGCCTCGAGCGCCTCGACGAGCTCTACGCCGCGCTGAGCGAGCATCTGAAAGCTTTCGGGGGCGGAGACCTGCTGCAAGAGCGCCGGAACGCCTCGCTGCCGCATGCGGACTGGCGCAGCTACTACGACGACCTGTCGGCCGCGAGCGTCGCCAGGGTGTATCGCGACGATTTCGAGGCCTTCGGCTACGATCCGGAGTCCTGGCGGACGGGCGACGGCGCGGCGGCCGAGGCTGCGGACCGCGAGGACTGGCGGCGATGGCGCGCGGAGATCGTCGAGCGCAACGTCGTGATCGACGAGCTCTACGAGAAGCTGAAGCGTTGCGCCGGCAATCTGGATCGCGGCTCCTGAAGGGGGCCGCGACGGCGGAACGGCGCCCGCGGCCGAGAGAAAGACCATTGCGCGAGAGACCAATGCGAACTCGGGGACGGCGCTGCGCGCCGCGAATCGGGCGCGTCGCCGCCCGACTTGATTTCTCCCGCTTCAGCCCTGATATCGGGGCCGATCGCAATCACGGAAGCCGACATGAGCGACGAACAGAATAGCGAAACGCCGACGCCATCCTCAGCTCCCCCGGCCGAGGCCGCGCCCGCCGAGGCGCCACTGGGGCCCCAGGTCGAGCTCGAGACCCTGCGCGCCGAGCATGCCGAGACCAAGGATCGTCTCCTGCGCGCCCTTGCGGAGATGGAGAATTTGCGCCGCCGCACCGAGCGCGAGATCGCCGACGCCAAGCTTTACGGGATCGCCAATTTCGCCCGCGAGGCGCTGGCGCTCGCCGATAATCTTCGCCGCGCGCTGGACAGCTTTCCCGCCGCCGCGCGCGAGGGGGCGGCGCCCTCTGTCGCCGCGCTGCTCGAAGGCGTCGAGCTCACCGAGCGCGACTTCGCCTCGCGACTCTCGCGCTTCGGGGTCAGGAAGATCGAGGCGCTCGGCGCCCGCTTCGACCCCAATCAGCATGAGGCGCTGTTCGAGATCCCCGACGAGAGTCAGCCAGCCGGCACGATCGCGCAGGTCGTGGAGCCGGGCTATCTGATCGGCGAGCGCGTGCTGCGCCCAGCCAAGGTCGGCGTGACCCGCGGCGGCTCCAAGACCGCGCCCCAATAGCCGGCGTCAACGCAGGCGGCGGGCGCCGGGCTCCCCCGGCGCCCGGCCCGCCGGCTCGAAATTTCCAGACGAAAGAACATCTGTTAAGGGATTGTAAATCTAGCTTCCAATAATTCACGCAATCTGCGAGCAAAAAATAACGAATCCTCGTGGCAGCCCTCCAGAATTGGGGTGGCGTGTTGGAATTTCGCCTCTCGCAACAGAAAAATAACCTTGGCAAGCTCTAATCTGCGCCGCAGCAATCCTTGATCGTGCGCGGCGTCGGGCGATCTGAGACCTCATGGAGGATTTATGTCCAGCGTTTGGAAGGAGAGATTATTCTCCTCGATTTGCGCCGCGGCGCTCGTCACGGCGGGCGGCGCGGCGGCGCAGTCCAGCGGTGTCGGGCCGACGATCTACGCGCCCCCCTCGACCGAGGTCCAGCCGGGAGCAAGGCATACCAACGTCAAGATTCTGGTCCCGCCGGGACCCGGGACAGTGGAGGAGCGGGCCGCCAAATTCCATCCTCTGTCGCTGCCCGCGCCCTCGCTCACGGAAACGCCGGGCTCGCTCGCCTGCGTCTACCATCTCATTCCGCAGTCGTCGGGCTGCAACCCCAACATCGTCTGGTCGCCCGGCGGCGCGGGCGGCTCCAAGGCGATCGCCGTCGTCGACGCATTCGACAATCCGAGCGCGGTCGGAGATCTCGCGCTCTTCAGCAGCACCTTCAACCTGCCGCAGGCCAACTTCCAAGTCATTTGGGGGACGGGCGTGCCGGCCGCCGGCTGCGCCAACGGGCCGATACAGCCGCCGCTCAGCCTCGGCAGCGGCTGGGACATCGAGGCGTCGCTCGACATCGAGTATGCGCATGCGATGGCCCCGAACGCCAAGCTCTATCTGGTCGAGGCGCTGAGCAGTTCGAACGAGGATCTTCTCAACGCGGTGGCGGTCGCCACGGACTGCGTGCAAGCTCAGGGCGGCGGTCAGGTGTCGATGAGCTGGGGCGGTCCGGAGTTTTTGGGCCAGAACAGCTACGACTTCTACTTCGAGCGCGCCAATGTCACCTATTTCGCTTCCGCCGGCGACGCTCCCGGCGTCAGCTGGCCCGCCTCTTCGCCGCAGGTGATCGGCGTCGGCGGCACGACCTGGAGCCGCAACCAGATCACCGGCTTCTATCAAAGCGAAGGAGTTTGGAACGACTGGGCCAAGGGCATCGGCACCGGAGGCGGCCCGAGTGAGATCTATTCGACTCCGACGTATCAGCAAGGGATTGTCCAGATCGTGGGCGAGTTCCGCGGCACGCCGGACATCGCCGCCCTCGCCGACCCCTACAACGGCGTCTGGGTCTTCAACAGCCTGAACGGCGGCTGGCAGGCTGTCGGCGGCACGAGCCTCGCGTCGCCGGTCGTCGCAGGCATCTTCAATCGACAGGGCTGGTTCTTCCCGACGAGCTTCGCCGCGCTGACGAATCTATACACGCTCGCAGCGGAAAAGAAGCTCGCCCCCTACGTGACCGACGTCAACAACGGCTTCTGCGGACCGGGCCACCTGGCCTATCCCGCGAGCAACGGCAACGGCTACGACCCGGCCTATATCGAGGCCACAACGGGTCTCAGCTGGGACTGGTGCACCGGCTGGGGCACGCCGCGCGGACCGCACTGACGCAGGCGCGTCGTCGGCGGGACCCAACATCCGCCGGCGACGCGCCTCATTTCAGGAACACATAGATGTCGACGCTCACCTCCGTGTCTTCGGCGGCGTTCAGATCCGTCAGATATTCCTCGATGAACAGATTGTCGGCGTCGAGGCCTTTCTCGTCGAGATAGGCGGTGATCGCTTCATAGGTCGCCTCGATCTCGTCGTAGGAGCCGCGGTGCTCGAATTTCAGCGCCTTGCCGGCGGGCGACGACCCGGATTCGACGCCGTCCGGGAATTTCGCTTTGGCTTCCGGAGCCTTCGCGAGCGGCGCCATGGCCTCGTAGTGGAAACCGTTGTCGTCGGTCTTCGTGAACACCACGAGCGGCCGGCCGCTCGATGTCAGCCCGGCCTTTCCGGCCGCAGCCGTAACCTTGGCGATTGCGCCGCTCAGCGTTTTGGCGGCGTCCTCCCATTTGCCGTCGCCTTTGACGAGCAGCACCGGCCGTGCGGCGACCGCGACCGTTTGCGTGGCCAAGGATTCGGCGGGAGCCTCGGTCGTCGACGGCTCGGCCTTCTGCTCCTGGCCCGGCGCCTCTGAGGGCTGCTCCGGCGCGCTCGCGACCGGGACGGCAGTGAAGAACCGCTTCTTCACATAGACGCCGCCGGCCGCAAGGAGCAGGACGAGCGCCAAGGAAAGCCCCCAGCTCGACGCCATCTTTTCCAAGAGGCCGCCGGTTTTTTTGAGCGTGTCGCGAAGACCCATGGCGCGGTTCCTCATTGCGGCAGCGCGGCGCTGCGTGGATGTGACCGGATGCGCGCCGGGCGCGAGCGACTGGCGCGGCGGCGCGGCCCTTCTTATACTGTGTCGAGCGGCAAAGTCGAAAGCCGAGAAGTCCAAATCGCGCCGCCGCGTCTGCCGGGCGCGCGCAAACAGGGGCGCCATGACCGAAGGCCTCGCCGGGCGGAAAATCTTGCGCATGAACGGCGCGGGGAACGAGATCCTCGTGCTCGACCTGCGCGGGACCGACGTCGAGCTTGCAGCGGAAGACGCGCGCGCGATCGCTCGCCAGCCGGGATTGCGTTACGACCAGCTCATGGCGGTGCACGATCCTTGCGCTGCAGGCGCCGACGCCGCGCTTCGCATTTACAACGTCGATGGGTCGCTCTCGGCCGCCTGCGGCAACGGGACGCGTTGCGTCGCGCTGGCGCTCGCCTTGCAAGGCGGTCCCACGCGTCTGCGCTTCGAGACCGACGCCGGCCTGATCGAGAGCCGGCGCGAGGGCGACGCGCGATTCACTGTGGACATGGGTCGGCCGCAGCTCGTGGCGCGCGACGTGCCGCTCGCGGTCGACGTGGACACGGCTTCGGTCGCCCTTGATCCGGCGGTCGCTGGCGCGCCGGCGCGCTTCTGCGCGGTGGGCATGGGCAATCCGCATGCGGTGTTTTTCGTCGCCGACGCCGCGGGGATCGATCTCCGCGCGCTCGGGCCGCAGATCGAGCGCCATCCGCTGTTTCCGCAACGCGTCAACGTCTCCTTCGCCGAGGTCGTCTCGCGCGAGGAAATCCTGCTGCGCGTCTGGGAGCGCGGGACCGGCGTGACCAAGGCCTGCGGCTCGGCGGCCTGCGCCGCCCTCGTCGCCGCAGCTCGCACCGGCCGCACCGGGCGGCGCGCGACGGTGCGGCTGCCGGGCGGGGAGCTGACGATCTTCTGGCGCGACGACGACCACGTGCTGATGACCGGGCCGGCGGAGCTCGAACTCGAGACGACGCTCGATCCGGCCTTGTTCGCCGCCCCGTCATGACCGGAGTCGTCGACGTCATAAGCTTCGGCTGTCGCCTCAATCACGTCGAGTCCGAGGAGCTGGCGCGGCGCGCGCGCGCCGCGGGGGGCGGGGACCTCGCGATCGTCAACACATGCGCGGTCACCGCGGAAGCGCAACGTCAGGCGCTGCAGAGCATCCGCCGCCTGCGCCGCGAGCGGCCTGATCGTGAGATCGTGGTCACGGGCTGCGCGGCGACCATCGACCCGCAGCGCTTCGCGCGCCTGCCGGGAGTTGCGCGGGTCGTCGCCAACGCCGAGAAGGCGCCGGCGGCAGGCGCGCTCGCGGCGAGCGAGGGCACGCGCGGCTTCCTCGCCGTGCAGAACGGCTGCGACCATCGCTGCTCTTTTTGCGTCATCCCCTTCGGGCGTGGCGAGTCGCGCTCCGTGCCGCCCGAGACCGTCATAGCCGCGGCGCGGCGCCTCGTCGAAACGGGCAAGCGCGAGATCGTGATCACGGGCGTCGATCTGACCGCCTACGGCGCGGATCTCGGTTCTGACGAGACGCTCGGGACGCTGGCGCGAAGGCTCCTGCGTGAGCTGCCGCAGCTCGAGCGACTGCGGATCTCGTCGATCGACTGCATCGAGGCGGATCCCGATCTCTTGCGCGCGTTCGAGGACGAAGCGCGGCTCATGCCGCATCTACATCTCTCGCTGCAGGCGGGCGACGACATCATCCTGAAGCGCATGAAGCGGCGCCACGCCCGCGCCGACGCGGTCGATTTTTGCGAGCGGCTGCGGGCGTTGCGCCCCGACATCGCCTTCGGCGCCGACGTCATCGCCGGCTTTCCGACCGAAACGGAGGACATGTTTAGGCGTACGCTCGACCTCGTGGACGACTGCGGATTGACGCATCTGCATGTGTTTCCGTTTTCGCCGCGCCCGCAGACCCCGGCGGCGCGCATGCCGCAGCTTGCGCGGCAGATCGTCAGGGAGCGCGCTCAGCGTCTGCGCGCCACAGGCGATGCGGCGCTGGGACGCCATCTGGAGCGGCAGCGCGGCAGAACGCTGCGGGTGCTCGCGGAGCGCGGCGGCGTCGCGCGGGCGGAAGACTTTACGCTCGTGCGCACGCCGGAGGCGCCGGCTGGAACAATTTTTGACGCCATGATTGGCGGGCATGACGGCAAAGCTCTAATTCAGTCGATGTGAGCGGTCGCGCCGCGGCTGTGAACAGCGGTCGCTTCTCGAGATGGGGGTTAAATTCTGCGTCAGCCGGTGTTAGGCAGTCGTGGAGCCAGCGAGTCCAGATGCGATTCGATTCCGCCTTCCTCGACGAAATTCGCGCCCGCCTCCCCGTCTCGGAGGTCGTTCGCGCGAAGGTCAAGCTCAAGAAAGAGGGCCGCGAGTGGCGAGGGCTCTCGCCCTTCAACGCCGAAAAGACGCCGTCCTTCTTCGTCAACGACCAGAAGGGATTTTGGCACGACTTCTCCGCCGGCAAGCACGGCGACGGCTTCTCCTTCGTCATGGAAACCGAAGGGATCTCCTTTGTCGAGGCGGTCGAGCGGCTCGCCGCTCAGGCCGGCCTGCCGCTGCCCGCGAAGACGAGCGCCGACGAGGCGCAAGAGAAGAAGCGCGCCTCCTTGACCGAGGTCATGGCGCTCGCAGCGCTATTCTTCGAAAGGCGGCTGAAGGAGCCGGCCGGCCGCGAGGCGCGGGCCTATCTCGAGGCGCGCGCGATCGCGCCGGCCGCGCAAGCGCATTTTCGCCTGGGCTTCGCGCCCGGCGACCGTTACGCCTTGCGCGACGCGTTGGCGGCGAAGGGCGTCGGCGTCGAGGCGATGATCGAGACCGGGCTGCTGATCCATGGCGAGGGCGTTCCGGTCCCCTACGACCGCTTTCGCAACCGGCTCATGTTTCCGATCTGCGACCGCTCGGGCGCGGTCATCGCTTTCGGCGGGCGGGCGCTCGAGAAGGACGCGCGTAGCCCATCAAGAGACGGGCGTCCTGACGGACACCCTGTCGCGAAATATCTGAACTCTCCGGAAACGCCGCTGTTCCACAAGGGAGCGACGCTCTATAACCTCCACAACGCCCGCAAGGCGGCACATGAGCGGGGAACCGTCATTGCCGTCGAAGGCTATGTTGACGTCATCGCCATGACGACGGCGGGATTCCCCCATGTCGTGGCGCCGCTCGGCACCGCAATGACTGAGGAGCAGCTGGAGCTGCTGTGGCGCATGGCCGAGGAGCCGATCCTCTGCTTCGACGGCGACAAAGCGGGCGCCAAGGCCGCCTTCCGCGCGGTCGAGATGGCGCTGCCGCTCATCGGACCCGGCAGGACGGCGCGCTTCGTGACCCTGCCCGACGGCCAGGATCCGGACGATCTGTTGCGGGCCGGCGGCGTCGAGGCGGTGGAACGGGCCATGGCCGCGCCGGTCCCGCTCGTCGAAATGCTGTGGCGGCGCGAAACGCAAGACGCGCTCATCGATACTCCGGAGCGGCGCGCGGGCCTGGAGCGCCGGCTGAAGGAGGCGGGCGACGCGATCAAGGATCAGGCCTTGCGGCGCCATTATCGCCGTGAGCTCTCCGAGCGGCTCGAGCGGCTTCTCGGCGGGGCGCGAGCGCCAGGATGGCGCCCCCGCGGGACGCTTGAACGTGGCTTCAGAGGATCCCGCGATTTGCGTCCCGGCGCGCCGGCGGGACCCGTTCGCATCAGCGCTGCGCTCGCCGCCTCGCCTCTGTTTACCGGGGAAAAGCCGCGCGTATCGCCGCGGGAATGCCTCATTCTGCTGATTTTGGTAAACCATCCGCGCTTATTGGCCGATTGCGCGGAAGAGCTGGCGTCACTGGAATTTTCGACGCGCGAGGCGCATGCGCTGCGGAATGTCCTGCTCGAGAGCGCATTCGCCCTCGCTCCCGAAGAGGAGGAGGATGAAGCGGGCGCGTTGCGCCTTTCGATCGAACGGGCCGGACTTCTGCCGTTCCTCGTTCGTTTGGAAGATCAGTCGGCGCACGCCAATCTCTGGAACGTGCGGCGGGGGGCGGCGAGCGACGATGCGCAGGTCTCGCTGCGACAAGCGCTGGCCTTGCATCGTCGGGCTTCCACGCTAAATAGGGAGCGACTTCTCATCGAGGAGCGCCTGGCGTCGGAGCCGACGCCCGCCGACGAAGAGAGGCTCGCGGAAAATCAGAGGCTTCTGAGCGCGCTCGAGGGAACGGAAGCCGCGCTGGAGGGTTTTGGTGATGTGACTGGGCGAGCCGCACGCGGCTTGTAGCGGCGCTGGGCCCAGGAGTATGGTTAACGCCGCCTTAGGCGAGCATCGGCGATACTTTGGCGAGAATCGGCATCCCTGTCTCGCGGGTTCGCAGCTGTCGAGGCGTCCGAGGATGTGTCGCTCAGAGCGCGCTCTTTCCCCAGGTTTCCCGCACAGCGGAAGCCTCCGGCAAGGCGGTTGAGGGCGACGCGCGCGTCGTGAATGGTTCGGAGCAGAAGCGCAATGGTCAAGAAAGACGAGGAAAAGGTCGAGGGCGAAACCGCGGTCATCGCGGAGAGCCCCGACGGCCCCCTGCTCGATCTGAACGACGCCGCCGTCAAGCGGATGATCAAGCAGGCCAAGAAGCGCGGCTTCGTCACCTACGCCGAACTGAGCGCGGTCCTGCCGTCCGAGGAGGTCTCCTCGGACCAGATCGAGGACGTGATCTCCATGCTCTCGGAAATGGGCATCTCCGTGACCGAGGGCGATGACGCCGAGGACGCAGAGGAAGAAACGCAGGAGGAAGAGGAGGCGTCCGAGGGCGGCGAGGTCGTCGAGGCCGCGCGGACAGCCCCGGTCGCGACGCGCAGCTCCGAGCCCGCCGACCGCACCGATGACCCCGTGCGCATGTATCTGCGCGAGATGGGCTCGGTCGAGCTGCTCTCGCGAGAGGGCGAAATCGCCATCGCCAAGCGCATCGAGGCCGGACGCGAGGCGATGATCGCGGGCCTCTGCGAGAGTCCTCTGACTTTTCAGGCCATCATCATCTGGCGCGAGGAGCTCGAGGCGGGCAAGGTGCTGCTCCGCGACATCATCGATCTCGAGGCGACCTACGCCGGTCCCGACGGCAAGGCCGCCTCGGCGAAGCCCGCGGAAGCTCCCGCTTCGCCGCCGGTCGTGGGTCTCGCGCCCGCGACCGCGCCGCGCACACCGCCGGCGGGGCTTGGCGAAGAAGACGCGCCGCCCGTCGAGGAGAGCTTCGAGGAAGACGACGACCTGGAGAATTCGGTTTCGCTCTCGGCCATGGAGGCGGAGCTCAAGCCGAAGGTGCTCGAGACCTTCGCGCGCATCGCCGACGCTTATAAAAAGCTGCGCCGCCTCCAGGATCAAAATGTCGAAAACAAGCTCAAGAACGAGACATTGTCGCCGGCGCAGGAGCGCAAGTACAAGACGCTCAAGAAGGAGATCGTCGTCGACGTCAAGTCGCTCTCGTTGAACCAGAACCGCATCGAGGCGCTGGTCGAGCAGCTCTATGACATCAACAAGCGGCTCATCGGCTTCGAGACCAGGCTGCTGCGCCTCGCCGAGACGCAGGGCGTGGCGCGCGAGGACTTCATCGACAAGTTCCACGGCTCCGAGCTCGACCCCAAATGGGTGGCGCGCGTCGCCAAGCTCGGCTCGCGCGGCTGGAAGGAGTTCGTCGCGAACGAGAAGGACAGCATCAAGGAGCTGCGCAGCTCGATCCACGGTCTCGCGACCGAGACGGGGCTCGAGATCTCCGAGTTCCGCAAGATCGTGCAGGTCGTGCAGAAGGGCGAGCGCGAGGCGCGGCAGGCGAAGAAGGAGATGGTCGAGGCGAACCTGCGCCTCGTGATCTCGATCGCCAAGAAATATACAAACCGCGGCCTCCAGTTCCTCGATCTGATTCAGGAGGGCAACATCGGCCTGATGAAGGCGGTCGACAAGTTCGAATATCGCCGCGGCTACAAATTCTCGACCTACGCCACCTGGTGGATCCGCCAGGCGATCACGCGCTCGATCGCCGATCAAGCGCGCACGATCCGCATTCCGGTGCACATGATCGAGACGATCAACAAGATCGTGCGCACCTCGCGCCAGATGCTGCACGAGATCGGGCGCGAGCCGACGCCGGAGGAGCTCTCCGAAAAGCTCGCCATGCCGCTCGAGAAAGTGCGCAAGGTGCTGAAGATCGCGAAAGAGCCGATCTCGCTCGAGACGCCGATCGGCGACGAGGAAGACTCGCATCTCGGCGACTTCATCGAGGACAAGAACGCCGTGCTGCCGATCGAGGCGGCGATCCAGTCCAACCTGCGCGAGACGACGACGCGCGTCTTGGCGTCGCTCACGCCGCGCGAGGAGCGCGTGCTGCGCATGCGCTTCGGCATCGGCATGAACACCGACCACACGCTTGAGGAAGTCGGCCAGCAGTTCTCGGTGACGCGCGAGCGCATCCGCCAGATCGAGGCGAAGGCGCTGCGCAAGCTGAAGCACCCGTCGCGGTCGCGGAAGCTCAGGAGCTTTTTGGATAATTGACGCGCCGAAAGATGCCGACGATTTCGATATTCTTCGGCATCATCGTGCAGATGAACTGGCGCGACCATAATCCGCCGCATGTTCATGCATGATATCAGGGGCACGAAGCCTTGGTCGATATCGAAACCGGCGAGATCATCGCGGGCTCGTTGCCAAAATTCGCTGTCAGATTGATGCGGGAATGGGTGACGATTCGAAGGCCGGAGTTGCGCGTGAACTGGGAGAAGTCGCGGCGTCGCGAACCGTTGGACGCCGTGCCGGGAGCGGACGTCGAATGATAAAAATCGTCAATGCAACGGCAGTGGAAGCGCTCGGAGGCTTTCGCCTTCGCGTCACTTTTTCGGACGGAGCTTCCGGAGTCCACGACTTTGCTGACATTGTCGCGGAGGTGGGCCCGATGGTTGAGCCTCTACGCGAGGCGAGTTTTTTCCAACGCGTTTTCATCTCGCTTGGAGTCCTGACCTGGCCAAACGGCTACGACATCGATTCCATCCTACTTCACAGCGAAATGAAGGCCGCCGGCGAATTGACGACGCCGCTCGCGGCCGAGTGATTTTTCATTTCATGCGGAAGCGATTGCGCAGGCCGAGACCAAGCAGGAACAACAGTATTGCGCCGAGGATGGCCTGGAGATCGCCGATGATGGCGAGAGGTGAGCTTTCGTGTCCTTGTTAGGCTTGAAGGGCAGGACCGCGATGAGATTGGTGCTTTTGCTTTCAGCGAATGACGCCCGATTCGGGCCTCCAAGGCGTCACTGATCAGCCTTTTGGTCTTGCCAATCTTCCGGCATGACGATCTTAGCATCGATTCCGGCATGTTCCTTGAGTAAATACAGAAGGTTACCGCCCGTCATTAATTCAATGGGCTTGTTATTGGCAAACTCGTAGGCTGCGGTCCCGTAGCCGCTTGTCGTCACAAGTATGCCTTTGGACGCCCCCTCGTTGTGCATCGTTCCAAACAAGTCGCGCACGGCGCTCACACCAACTGTATTTTTGTAACGCTTCGCCTGCACGATTACTTTTCCGCCAAGAACGGGCCGCGGATCGAAAGCTACACAATCAACGCCGCCATCGCGAGAGGGCCGCGTCAATTTCGTCTCCAGTCCCATTTTCTGGAAAAGATTCGTGATTAGATTTTCGAACTCTCCGGGCGAAAGCTCCATCAAATTGGACCTTGTGTCCAGGTTGGATAATATATCCGCCTCCTCAATGAATCGGGAATCGACTAGATCTATTTCATGAATCGGCCTCACGGCCACAAGCTCCGAAGGGCTGCGAGAGATAACTGCATTCAGGCGCTTCAAACATGTTGGAGGATCGACGTGCCTCAGATCGAGTTGACGGAACCCGTCTCGCGTCGTTCGAACCGATATCAGGCATGGCCGAATGAATTGACCCGTGGCAGGGTCGATGGCGTCGACGAACGCGTTAATCGTAGCCACTGAGACAATTTCCTCTTGGTCAGATTTGAAGATTTCATACAGCCGCCTCAGCACGACTTGCGCGACAACGCTTGAATAGAGTGATTTCTGCGCTTTAAGCGATTTTTTCGTCTCCGAGATCTCAGCTGAGGATTTGACGTCTCGGTATCGTTCAACCTTGGGTATCGCGGTGTCGATTGTCGGCAAATCAATGTCGGTGATTAAGTGCCTCGATTCAGGCAGATAGGCGAATCTCCAAACTTCAGGAAAATCCTCGGGATATCGCGATTGCCCGAATGCCATATCGAAGAAAAGGTCAACCGCATCTGGCTCGCCTCTGGCATACGCATCTCTAAAAGCGCCGAGTTGACGATTATATTCGAGGGCGTCCGATTCAAGTAGCAGCATCTTTTGGTGCCGCGCTTCAATCCTTGAAGCAAAATTTTCTTCAGCCTGTCGGAACGCCAGCTGAGCATCATCAAGCGCTTTCCGATAACGCTTCCGAGCTCCAAAGCGGAAAGCAATGAGAACAGGTTTCTCCGGAACATAATTTTTTGGTGAAGGTGGCGCTCCAATCTCAAGCTCTCCAAATTTTTCCAGGTCACGCTCGTCCACTGTTCGTTTGAGTGCCGCCCAATTTATGTCGACCCAGCGACTCAGCCCATCAGAGAGGATGTTATCGAGGTCGCGACACTTTTCTGTAAGCTCTTTGTTCAGGTAAGCGACTACCTGGCTCGTGGTGCGGTTTCCTCCCGAAAAATACGATCGCGTCTGGGCATCACGTTCCGTTTCCCGAAGGTGACGGAGTTCCTTTGCGCGGAGCTCGCGTCGTATCCGTTCCTCTTGTCGAATGGTTTTAAGGGCTGCGAGGAGCATATTGTCAGGCATCTTTGTCAGTCGCCCCGCGGGAATTATGGCATTACTACGATGAGGTGGACGGCAGGGCGCGCGACATCCTTGCGCCAAGATGATCGTTGTCGCAACCCCTGCTGAAAGGTAAGCCGCCCATCGCGAAGCATAGCGCAAATCTCGAAGCTGTCACGCCTCCACATATTCCGCTACCGCGGAAGGCTGTGGGACCGGCAGCCCATCCGCCTGAAGCCCTTCGATATGGAAGCGAATGGCCTGGCGAATTTCTCGCTCGGTCTCGGCTACTGTGTCGCCAGTCGTAATGCACCCCGGCAAATCGGGAACGTAAGCCGAATAGTTATCGCCCGCCTTCTCGATCACAACCCCATAGCGCATCACGGCTGCCCCTCTAGTCCCGCCCGCTTCAAGATGCCGTTCAGCGTTCCCGGCGCGATATCATCTGACGGCGTGCCGGCGACGGTCACGCGTCTAGGCTTACTTGGGTGCGTGTATCGGCGATCGCTGACTCTCGTCCCCCACCAGTCCTTCTCCAGCCGCCGGATAATGTCGCGAATTTTCATCGTTCCTCGTCATCGAAAGCTTGCGGATCAGAAAGCCTGAAACAGCGGCGGCTTCTCCTCGAACGATTGCCCGCGGACCGGAACTTATAGACTCCAGCGACTTTTTCAAAGCGCACCGATCGAGGATTCCATGCGAAGAGTCTACTATGGGGCCTTGACCCAGTTCCTGCAAAGCAGCGCCCCCCGACGCCCCCGAGCCGAGCAAACATTCATGACCATCGCAGACTTCCTCTTCGCCCCCCACCCCGTCCCAAGCGTCTCCATCGCAGGCGACAGCCGGCGATTTCCGGTGCGGCGCATCTTCTGCGTCGGGCTCAACTATGCGGCTCACGCCCGCGAGATGGGCAAGGATCCCGGCGCCGAGCCGCCCTTCTTCTTCACAAAGCCCGCCGACGCGGTTGTCGCGAGCGGCGCGGTCATTCCCTATCCGTCGCAAACGCGGAACTTCCACTATGAGATCGAGCTCGTCGCGGCGCTGAAGTCCGGCGGCGCGGATATTTCGCGCGAGCGGGCGCTGGAGCATGTGTATGGCTACGCCGCCGGCGTCGACCTGACGAGGCGCGACCTGCAGCAGCGGGCGCGCGACGAGGGCAAGCCCTGGGATTTTTCGAAAGGTTTCGACCTCTCGGCTCCGATCGGCGACATCCGCCCGGCCTCGGAGATCGGCCATCCGAGCGCGGGCCGCATCACGCTCGCCGTCAATGGCGTCACGCGGCAGGACAGCGACATCGCCGACATGATCCTCGACACCGCGAGCGTCATCGCGGAGATCTCGCGCTATGTGGCGCTCGCCGCGGGCGATCTGATCTTCACCGGCACGCCGGCGGGCGTCGGGCCGCTCCTCCCCGGCGACAGCGTCGAGGGCGGCGTCGAGAAGGTCGGCTCCGTGTCGCTACGCATCGCCGGCTGAGCCGGAGAGTTCGCGCCGCAAAGTCGCGCGATCGAGCTCGCCTTCCCAGGCGGCGATGACGATGGTTGCGACGCCGTTGCCGCAAAAATTGGTGAGCGCGCGGCACTCGCTCATGAATTTGTCGACGCCGAGCACGAGCGCCATGCCCGGCGCAAGGCGCGGATCGACCGCCGACAGCGTCGCGGCGAGCGTGATGAAACCCGCGCCCGAGATTCCCGATGCGCCCTTGCTCGTCAGCATCGCGACGCCGACGATCGTGAGCTTTTGCGCGAAGGTGAGATCGAACCCCATCGCCTGCGCGATGAACACGGTCGCGAGCGTCATGTAGATGTTCGTGCCGTCAAGATTGAACGAATAGCCGGTCGGCACCACGAGCCCGACGACGGACTCCGAGCAGCCGAGGCGTTCGAGCTTCTCCATGAGCGACGGCAGCGCCGCTTCCGAGGAAGAGGCGCCGAGCACGATCAGCAGCTCCTCTTTGATATAGGCGAGGAAGCGCAGAATATTGAAGCCGACGAGCCGCGCGACGAGACCGAGAATGAGCAGGACGAACAGCCCTGACGAAAGGTAAAAGCATGCGACGAGCCAGGCGAGCGATCCGAGCGACGCGAGCCCGTAATGGCCGACGGTGTAGGCCATGGCGCCGAAGGCGCCGAAAGGCGCAGCCTTCATGACGATGGCGACGACCCCGAACATGGCGTGACCGGCGTCGGTGATGAAGCCGCGCAGCCGCTCGACGCGCTCGCCGGCGGCCATCAGCGAGAAGCCGAAGAGCAGCGCGAACAGCAGCACTTGCAGGATGTCGCCGCGCGCGAAGGCGCCGATCACCGTGTCGGGAATGAGATTGAGCAGCAGCTCCGTCGGCCCGCCCGACTCGCGCGCCTTCTGCGCATAGGTCGCGACGGCCGCGGCGTCGGGCCGGCCCGGAAAACCCGCGCCGGGCTGCACGAGCTCGCCGACGGCGAGGCCGATGACGAGCGCGAGCGTCGAGACGAGTTCGAAATAGGCCAGCGCCTTGACGCCGACGCGCCCGACCTTGCCGGCGTCGCCGACATGCGCGACGCCGCCCGCGACGGTGCAGAAGATGATCGGCGCGATCGTCATGCGCACGAGCCGGATGAAGCCGTCGCCGAGCGCGCGCACCCAATCCCGATCCGCATATTCCGGCGCGAGAGCGCCAAACAGCGCGCCGAGCAGGATGGCGAACAGCACCTGCGCATAGAGCTGGCGATGGAGCGGCGCTTTTGCAGTCTCAGCGATCAAGCGAACACCGGAGTGGCAGAGAGTTAGGTCGTTGGTCTAGATTCGGCTCGTCGCGCTGGCAAGTCGCCGCGGGCTTGACTGGCGCGACCCATCCCGTTTTCGCCGTTCTCTGCTGGCAAAAATCCGCTCGACTGGCCTTTGGAGCCGCCTGCGGCGCAGGGGTCTGCACCGGAGCGCAAAATTTGGACCTTCCGACCGTCGACCCCCTGATCGCCGCCGGCGTCGTTCTCTCGACAGCGGTCACCGACGCGGTCTATGTCTTCTTCAACGCCGCGGTCGCCGCCCGCCGGCGCGTCGCCGCCGCGAGCTGGAGCAGCGTCTGGTATCTGCTCTCGGCTTTCGCCGTGATCAGCTACACGTCGAACTGGGCCTATGTCCTGTTCGCGGCGCTCGGCGCCTGGATCGGCGGCTTTCTTTCGATCACCGCGCTCAGCCAGGTCGCGCCCTTGCGCCGCGACCGCGGCCACGGCTAATCATTCGAATGCCCGCCCTGGATCTCTCCGCTCGCCTGCTGCATCGCGACGGCCTCATGCTCGTCATCGACAAGCCGGCGGGCCTGCCGGTGCATCGGGGCCCAAAGGGCGGCGACAATCTCGAGGATCACTTCGACTCCCTGCGCTTCGGCCTGCCGCGCGCGCCGGCGCTCGCGCATCGGCTCGACAAGGACACCTCGGGCTGCCTCGTTCTCGGTCGCCATCGCAAGGCGCTGGAGCGGCTCGGAAAGCTGTTCAAAGCCGGGGGCGTGGAGAAGACCTACTGGGCCGTCGTCGAAGGCGAGCCGGAAGGCGATTCAGGCGAGATCGACGTTGCGCTGTCGCGTCTCGACGCAGACCGCGGCTGGTGGATGCGCGCCGATCCTGCGGGCCTCCCCGCGCGCACGAGCTGGCGCGTGCTAGGGCGCGCGGAGGGGCGGGCGTTGCTGGAGCTCAAGCCGCACACGGGGCGCACGCATCAGCTGCGCGTGCATTGCCAGAGCATGGGCTGGCCGATCCTGGGCGACCCCGTCTATGGCGCGGGCGGGGCGTCGCTGCATCTTCACGCGCGCCGCATCGTCGTGCCGATGCAGGACGGCAAGCGGCCGGTCGAGGCCGAGGCCCCGGTCCCCGCGCATATGCGCGAGGCGATCGAGGCCTGCGGCTACGCACTGTAAATCCGGCGCGTCCTGCGCTAAGCAAGGCGCAAACGCTTGACTCCCCCGGGACCAGAACATGATCGGACGCCTCAACCACGTCGCCATCGCCGTCGCAGACCTCGACAAGGCGACGAGCACTTACGCGCACACTCTCGGCGCCAAGGTCTCGGCGCCGCAGGTCGTCGCCGAACACGGCGTCAAGGTCGTGTTCGTCGAGCTGCCGAACACCAAGGTCGAGCTGCTCGAGCCCTATGGCGACGCGTCGCCGATCGCGGGCTTCGTCGAGAAGAATCCTGCGGGCGGGATCCATCACATCTGCTACGAGGTTGATGACATTCTCGTCGCGCGCGACCATCTGAAGGCGCAGGGGGCGCGCGTGCTCGGCGACGGCGAGCCGAAGATCGGCGCGCATGGCAAGCCGGTGCTGTTCCTGCACCCCAAGGATTTCTGCGGCGCGCTGGTCGAGCTGGAGCAGGCCTAGAGGCGATCCCAATGCCCGTGCAGACGCCCCTCGCGATCGCAATCTACTTCACGATGTGGTGGGTCGTGCTGCTCGCCGTGCTGCCGTTCGGCGTGCGGGCCCCCCATGAGGACGGCGAGACGCCGCCGCCGGGCTGCGATCCGGGCGCGCCGCAGTCCCCGAAGCTCGTGCAAAAGGCCCTGGCCACCACGGCGGTGACGACCGTGCTGTATGTCTTGTTCATGGTGGCGTTGAAGCTGGCGCAGTAGCGGGGAGAGGGGCGACTCGGGCTTTCGCGAAGGGGCGGGCTCTACTCCGGCGCCGTTTCGGACTTTCGAGCCGACCCGCTATAGATTGCGGCGACTCGAAGGATTTTGTCGGAGCCTTGCGCAATGGCGGAAGAGGCGGCGCCGCCGCTCGAATTCAAGGATCACGAGGGGCTCGAAGCCTGGCTGCGCACGCAGCAGCGGGAGGTGGCGGTGATCATCGCCGCGCGCGCGGCGCTACGCGTGCTGCCTTTGTTTTCGGAGTATACGCGCGCCGACATTGGTGAGCGTAAACTTGCGGAACACGTCGCTAGTCCTTTTCGGGCCGCGGCCGTAGCGATAGCCGCAGCGAAATACCCCGAACGCATCGATCTCGCAACGAGAGCCATCGCAGCCTCCAATTATGCGCGTCGGGCGGCTCGTGCGACTGAGAAGGGAGGCGAAGATGCAGTCGCCGACGCTGCCCGCGCCGCCTACTCGGCCTTAGACGCGGCCACGGAGTCTGACCCAGAGGAAATTGCCGTCGGCGCCGTTCGTGCCGTCATTCGTGCGGTCGGCGCCGCCCGCGCCACGGGCTACGATACAGCCGCTTTCGCTGTGTGGTCTGAAGTTCGTGCGGACGCTGCTTCCGTCGGGAAAGGCGTTGCTCTCAATGCTTTCGCTGAACTGCCGCTCTGGACGGATGGCGTGGCGCCGAGTTGGATGACCGCCGCATGGTTCAAGCTAAGAGCCGCATTCCCAATTGATCAGGATTGGGACGTCTGGGCCAAATGGTACGAAGGCCACCTCGAAAGCAGAGCGCTGGGCAAGGAAGTGGAACTCATCTACGCGACCGTCCCGCCCGAAAAATGGGACGAAGGCCCTGCGGCGGCGAACGCCTGGGTCAAACTACAATTGACCAAACTAAGAACTCGCGTCGCGCTGGAGCGCTATTTCGACGAGAACGAAGCTGACCGACGGAAAGTGGAGCAGAGTTCGGAGCAAGGTCCATTTCGGTGGGACTTCTTCCTGAGTTACAGCACCAAGGACGAAGCCTTTGCGCGCTTCGTCGATGGCGTGTTGCGCCAGGCGGGCCATCGCGTCTTCGCCCAATTCCGCGACATGCCCCCCGGAGCCAATTTCGTGCATGAGATGCAGAATGGCCTCGCCCACTCGAAGCGCGTCGTCGCGCTGCTCTCGCCTAATTACGTCGCCTCCGATCATTGTCAGGCCGAATGGAGCGCCGCCTATAACGACGACCCTTCCGGCGAAAAGCGCCGGCTCGTTCCGCTCCTGATCGATCCCGCCGACCTCGCTCCGCTCGCGCGGCAGATCGTCTTCAAGTCGCTCGTGGGTCTTTCCAAAGAAGAACAGGCCGAAGCGATTCTCGACGCGATTGCGCCGAGGCCCGATACGCCGGGCCCGCCGAAGTCCCAGACAAAAGGCGTGTTCGACCTTCGACCCGACGGCGATCAGCTCAAGCCGAGCGGGAATGCGCCCAGCGACTCGGCGGGCACCGACTATGGCGGTTTCACGCCGCAGGAGCTTTGGGCGGACTCGCTGCACGCGTTCGACGATTTCGCGGACTTCGCCGGCGATCCGGCGACGCACAATTACCTTTCACGCGACATCCGTCGCGCCGCGGAAAGGCTTCGCGCGCTGCCGCGCGACCTGCCTTCCCGGCCGCCGCTCGCGGCCGACCGGGGGTTGGGTTACGTCTTGCGCTTGATCGCGGACGCAGACAGCCAAGGCGAATTGCCGGAGCATGATCCGATCCACTATCACCGCGCCGAATTGCGCGGTCAGTATCAACGCCTCGCGGCGCTATGGACGGATTTGCAGACCTATCGCCGGCTCGCGCAGATCGATCGCTTCGAGGAGCCGAACGAGGAAGCGCGCCGAGCGCAAGAGGCGATCCTGAAAGAAACCACGCGATCCGAGGTCGCCTCGCCCGAACTCAGAGCCGAACTCGCCGATACGCTCGACGCGCTCCAGGAAGCGCAAGCGTCGATTCCGCCCGGCGCCGACATGAATAGGCGCCGGGCCCGGCTCTATGACGCGACGAAGAGCGCGGTGACGCAGATCGTTGCGATCTGGAATTGGGCGATGAACGCCGCGCAGAAGGTCGACAAGGACTCCGCCGACGCGGAGCGGTTGATCGACAATTTGGAGAAGCTCGCCAAGCGGATTTCGGTTTACGGCGAGCCATTGTGGAATTGGGTGGACAAATGGTGGATGTGACTATTCGGCGGCTTGGAGCGTTTCCTCTCGCCATTCCCTCTGCCGCTGCGTGGGCGCAAGCTTCTCGCGGAACTCAACCCAATCTACGCCCCTGTCCGCCTCGGCTTTGCTGGCGCTCTCTGCGGACTGAAGCTGAAAATCCGCCTGCAAATAGGCTTCGGCTGTCGTCCAACGCAGCTCGCGCTCTGGCCCGAGGTCATCAATCTTTGGAGCTGTTGCGATCGCGATCTCAGACCGACTGAAGGCGATCGCCAGTTCAGGAGAAACCACGTTTCGGGCTTTGGCGGCTCGCGCGAGGGCGTCTATAATATTTTGCTTCACCTCAACGGGGGGAGTGATGAAGCTGTCATAGCTCGAACGCTTGCGATAGTCCGCGAGCGCCGGGAAGATGGACGGAAGGCTTTCAAACAACTGGTGGATCTGTGCGAGGAGAGTGACCTCGTCTGCGGCAAGCGTCGTCTCCTGACGTTGCGCTCTGTAGACCTGATCGAGCTTGCGCAAAGCGCGGTTGATCTCGAGAGGAGAACAGCTGTCGAGTTCCGGCGCCGCCGCCGCCAAGGCGGAGTTGGCCAAGTGCGCGTATCCCGTCGAAGCGTGGTCCTCTCGCAACGCGACGTAAACTGCGAATTCGGCAAGGACGCGAAGAATTTCTCCATAAAGCCTTTTCGCGTCGCTCTTCGAAGCCGCATCCGGCGGCAACGCCGGTCGCAAATGAAGCAATTCGTCGTCGCCGACAGCCATCGGGTATAGCCGTTCGGCAAGCCTCAACCGTGGAACGGGAACAAGCGCGTTCATACGTTCTTCTGTGACGCCGCCGTCTTTGAGGATCCCGCGCAACTCCTCGGCGAACGCCGCCTCAATGTCCGCCTCTCCAGCGTATCGCTCGGCGAGCGATTGCGCGCGCTGAAGATCGCCGGCGTAGATCGCCGCTCGCACCGCCCCGCGGCGCGACACAGCGCCCTGTGGGCTTGCCGCCGGCAGATGCGTCGAAATCTCTTCCTCGATGCGAGACACGTCGGAATAGGCTTCCTTCGCGGAGGCGTCTCCGCGCGCTTCCGCATTCTCCGCGCGCATAATTGCGCTGGTGACCTTTGGATAGAGCGTTCGGATCGCCTCGGGCATCGTCATATCCCGGCTCACACCTCTTCATAAGCGGCGCGGGGAGGGCCGAACTCCATCACGCAGCCGGCCTTGAAGGCGGCGGCGCATCGACGAAGCTGCGCTCGCTTTTTCGCCATGCGCGACGGGTCTGCGTCCGCAGATGCGCTTGCTTCAATGAAGAACTCATCGCCGTCTCTCGCCATCAGCACGATGTCTGCGAATTCGCCTCTGACTGTCCGCCGCATGAACTCCCACTCCCTTTCGGGATAGAGCGTGTGAACGATGACGAGCGCCATCGCCATCCCGGCATATTCGGTCACATTCACGTCGTCGTCGATCGACTTCTTTGTGATGTGAGAATATTCGATCCACTGGAGTTCGCAACGTCTTTCGCTGGTCTTTAAAGCGACCGGCAGGTCGACCCCGGGGCTATGCCCGGCGCGCTTGAGCGCGCGCGCCGCCTTGGTCGCTAGCTGGTGTACGGAGTCCTCGTCCAATGTTCGGCCATAAGCTTGGCCAAGTCTGCGCAAATCCCACATGGGTAATTCCTCGCCCGACGCAAATAAGCGATCGCCCCGAGGCGCAAGCGCTGCAAGAACGCAACTCCCGGTCACGGCCCTTGAGCCGCTGCAGCCCTACCCGCCCGCGGCGGCTCCGCCGTACCTCTTCGCCACATAGTCGTCGACGATGCGCACGAATTCTTCGGCTATGCCGTCGCCGCGCAGCGTCATCGCCTTTTCGCCGTCGATGAACACGGGCGCCGCCGGGGTTTCGCCCGTGCCGGGCAGCGAGATGCCGATGTCCGCGTGCTTCGACTCGCCCGGGCCGTTGACGATGCAGCCCATCACCGCGACGTTCAGCGTCTCGACGCCCGGATATTGCGCGCGCCAGGCCGGCATGCGCTCGCGGATATGCGTCTGGATGTCGCGGGCGAGCTCCTGGAAGACGGTCGAGGTCGTGCGGCCGCATCCGGGGCAGGCGGCGACGAGCGGCACGAAGGTGCGAAAGCCCATCGTCTGCAGGATCTCCTGCGCCACCTGCACCTCGAGCGTGCGGTCGCCGCCGGGCTCCGGCGTCAGCGACACGCGGATCGTGTCGCCCAATCCCTGCTGCAGCAGCACGCCGAGCGCCGCAGCGGAGGCGACGACGCCCTTCGAGCCCATGCCGGCCTCGGTCAGCCCCAGATGCAGCGCATAGTCGCTGCGCGCAGCGAGCATGCGATAGACGGCGATGAGATCCTGCACCGCCGAAACCTTGGCGGAGATGACGATTTTTTCGCGCGGGAGGCCGATCTCCTCGGCGCGCTTCGCCGAGTCGAGCGCCGAGCGCGTCATCGCCTCGCGCATGACCGCGCGCGCGTCGAGCAGCGAGCCGGCCCTGGAGTTCTGGTCCATCAAATCGGTCAGCAGCGCCTGGTCGAGCGAGCCCCAATTGGCGCCGATGCGCACGGCCTTGCCGTGCTTGATCGCGAGCTCGACGATCGCCGCGAACTGTCGGTCCTTCTTGTCCTTGAAGCCGACATTGCCGGGATTGATCCGGTATTTCGCGAGCGCCTCGGCGCAGGCCGGGTGCTCGGCCAAGAGCTTGTGGCCGATGTAATGAAAGTCGCCGATGAGCGGGACCTCGACGCCGCGACGCGCGAGCGTCTCGCGGATGTGGGGAACCGCAGCGGCGGCCTCGGGCCGGTCGACGGTCACGCGCACGAGCTCGGAGCCGGCGCGCGCCAGCGCCGCGACCTGAGCGACGGTGGCCTCGACGTCGGCGGTGTCGGTGTTGGTCATCGACTGCACGACGATCGGCGCGCCGCCGCCCATCGTGACGGCAGCCTTGCCGGCGCCGATCGTCACGGCCCGCGAGCGATGGCGCGGCGCGGGCTCGGCGGGGATGGCCGCCGGCAGGCGGGAGGCGCCGACGGCAGCTTCGTCGGTATGGATGTTCATCTTTCCCGACCTCGGTGCAGAAAGCCGGCGCGCCGCCGCGTCAGGCCTTCAAGGACTCTTTTCCCCGCAAGCGACTCGTCCCTTGCCCTTAGAGCTCCACGTCGCCGGCTTCCGCGAGCGCCGCGCCGACCTCGAGTCCGAGATCGTCCATGGAGGCCTCCTCGCGCGCCGCGAGCGTCGACTCGCCGCGCGCCTGCCGTTCGGCCTCCTCCTCGGAGCGGGCGACGTTGATTGTGATCTTGACCTCGACCTCGGGATGCAGATGCACGGGCGCCGTATGCAGGCCGAGCGCCTTGATGGGATGCACGAGCTCAATCTGGTTGCGCGCGAGCGTGAAGCCGCCCGCCGTCGCCGCCTCGGCGATGTCGCGCGCCGAAACCGAGCCGTAGAGCTGGCCGCTCTCGCCCGCCTGGCGGATGATCGTGAAGCTCTTGCCGTCGAGCGTCTGGGCGACCGCCTCGGCCTCCTTCTTGAGCGTCAGGTTGTTCGCCTCGATCTGCGCGCGCTGGTTCTCGAAGCGCTTCTTGTTCTCCTCGGTCGCGCGCAGCGCCTTCCTGCGCGCGAGCAGGAAATTGCGGGCGTAGCCGTCGCGCACGCGCACCGTCTCGCCCATCTGGCCGAGCTTTGGCACACGCTCCAGCAGGATGACTTCCATGATGTTCACTCCTCAAGTTTCCGTTTGCGAGCCGGGGCGGACGCGTTCGTCTCCGCCGGCGGTTTTTCGGTCGCGAAAGCGCAGGCCCATGTCGAGC
>DATHCI010000032.1:0-24568 GCA_035319645.1 Methylocystis sp.
GGACGAGCTGGAAAAGGCGTTGCAGCGAGCGCCCGAGAAGCGGGAGATCGTCGTGATCGCCGCGGCGCTCGGCGCAAGCGAGGTCAAGCAGGCCGCCAAGGCGACGGCCCACGTCGTCTGGAAATTTTGCTCATGGCTGCGCAGGGCGATGCAGGTTGAGCTTTCTCCTGACGAGTTCCATCCGGTGGCCGAGGCGCTGCTGCGGGCCCAGCTTTACGACGTGCTCGGCACGCTCGCGAACGCGGCGCGGCGCCGTGAGCCGCATGAGGCCGTGTGGCGCTTCTACGAGATCATCGCGCGAACGGGGAATAATCCGGATCGTCTCTTTTGTGGGGAGAGCGACGAAATCTTCGGCATGCTGGACGCTGCGGGCGAGCGCGAGGCGTTCGCCTGGCGCAGCCGCATCGGACGCTATTTGAGCAGTTCCGGCGACGACCCGGCTGCGAGACGCCGCGCCCGGCGCCTAACATTGCGCGAGCAGTCGTTCGCCGAGGACGATATGACGTCGCTGCTCGAAGACGTCTTCGACGCGATTCGTCCGGAGGAGTTCACTCGCCTGATCCGGAAGCACGGGGCGGCCGACGCGCCGCGCGCCATCGCCGCGCATCTCGCGCAGGCGCCGGCGTTGCGCGATGCGCCGCGCGCGGCTCTGGAGCAGATCGCGACCATCTTGGTCCGGATGGTCACGACAAGCGGCGTCTCGCCGTTCTGAGCCGGCGGCGAAATCACGGAGGAAGCGCGTTGAACGATCCCTTCACCACTCTCGGCGTCCATGAGGACGCCGGCGACGACGAGATCAGACAGCGCTATCTCGCGCTCGTGCGCGCCTTTCCGCCCGACCTTGAGCCCCAGCGGTTCCAAGCCCATCGCGCGGCTTACGAGCAGCTGCTGGACGAGCGCAAGCGGCTGGAGGCGACGTTGCTGTCGACGAACGACGTCGCGCTGTCGCGACTGAAGGCCTCGCTGCTGGAGGCGGGCCGGACCGGCTCAGGCCGGCCGTCGCAGGCGAGCGTGAAGGCCCTGCTCGTCGAGGGCGTCACGAAGGCTTTGGCGTGACGCGCGAGCAGCGATGAGCGACGGGAAGGAAGCTCGCGTGGATCAGGCGACGAAAGACGTGCTTCTCGAGCGGTTTCGCTCCTATCTCGAAGGACTGGACGACGACGACGACGAGCCGACGCACGCGGACGGAGAGGCCACGGATCTTCGTTCGCTCTTCGTCGAGATCGCGGCGCTCCGCAATGAGACGCGGGCGCAGTCGCGTCTGACCAAGGATGCGCTCGAGCAGTTTCGCGGCGTGTTCGAGACCTTGCGCGGGAGCAGCGCGGCGTTGGAGCAGCAGCTCAAGGACGCCAAGGCGAGGGAGAAGGAGCAGGCCCGCGCGCTGCTGCGAGGACTCCTCCTCGATATCCTCGACATCCGGGACAGGCTCGCGGCCGCCTGCACGGCCGCGTCCAAGAAAGGCGCCAAGACTCCGTTGCGGCGGCTGTTGTTCGGCCGGGGGCGGCCGGAGGCGGATCCCTGGCGCGAGGGTCTGGCGATGACGCTGCGGCGGCTCGATCAAGCGCTGGCGGCGCGCCGCGTCACCCCGATCGTTCTGGTTGGGAAGCCGTTCCAGCCCGCGCTGGCGCGCGCCGTGTCCGTGGTCGAAGACGAGACCATGGCCGATGGAACCGTGACGGCCGAGCTGCGCGCTGGATTCCTTTTCGAGGGTGAGGTGCTGCGGCCGGCCGAAGTGACGGTGGCGAGGCGCGCGCTATCTGCCGGCCGCCGAGACGAAGGAGAGAATTAAGGATGAGCGAGGAGATCGTCGGCATCGACCTTGGAACGACCAACTCCGAGATCGCGCTCTATCGCAACGGTCGGCCCGAGGTGTTCGCCGATCAGAGCGGGCGCGTGATCCTGCCGTCTGTCGTCGGCTTCAACGAAGCCGGGGAGCTTCTCGTCGGCGAAGCGGCGCGCAACCAGTATGCGCTCTACCCCGAACGCACGGTGCGTTCGATCAAGCGGCTCATGGGCGGCGAGAAGACCGTCGGCCTGGCCGGGAAGGACTACAAGCCGCAGGAGATCTCTGCGATCATCCTCAAGCGGCTCAAGGAGATCGCGGAAACCAAGCTCGGGCGCGGCTTGCGCAAGGCGGTCATCACCGTGCCGGCCTTCTTCTCCGACGCTCAGCGCCAGGCGACGCGCGAAGCCGGCGAGATCGCCGGCTTCGAGGTCGCACGCATCATCAACGAGCCGACGGCGGCGGCGCTCGTCTATGAAGCCGGGCAGCATCAGCGCAAGCGCATCCTCGTCTATGACCTCGGCGGCGGCACCTTCGACGTTTCTGTCGTGCGCATTGAGGACGGAGTGGTCGAGGTGATCGCCAGTCACGGCAACAACCACCTCGGCGGCGACGACTTCGACCACAAGCTCGTCGAGCACATTTTGGAGCATCTCAAGCTCAAACAGGCGCTCGACGTCTCCGGCGACGCTCGGGCGATGGCGCGGATTCAGCGCGCGGCCGAGACTGCGAAGAAACAGCTCTCGGACCAGCCGTTCGTGCGGATTGAGGAGGAATATATCGCCGAGAGGGAGGGCCAGCCCCAGCATCTCGCGCTGGAGCTTTCGCGCCTCGACTATGAGGAGATGATCTCCCATTTTATCGAGGAGACGTTGGGCGCGATCCATGCGGCCCTGGAATCTGCGTCTTTGACCTCGTCGCAGATCGATGAAATCCTGCTCGTCGGCGGCGCGACGCGGACGCCGATGATCCGCCAGCGCCTGCACGACGTCTTCGGCATCGAGGCGCGCGGCGAAGTGGATCCAGACCTGTGCGTCGCGATGGGCGCGTCGATCCAAGGCGCGGCGATCGCAGGCGAGGAAGTGTCCGCCGTGCTCGTCGATGTCACGCCTTACAGCTTTGGGACCAGCGCGCTCGGTGAGCTCAATGGAGAACTTTATCCCTATTGCTACGTGCCGATCATCAGGCGCAACACGCCCATTCCGGTGCGAAAGAGCGAGGCGTTCCGGACCGTCCATGACAATCAGGAGAGCGTCGATGTGCACGTCTTCCAGGGCGAGCAGGAGGATGCGCTGGAAAATATAGAGATCGGCGAATTCAAGGTCGAAGGCTTGAGCAAGGGTCCGGCCGGCAATCTGATCCTTCTCGACCTGTCGCTCGATCGCGACGGCATCCTGCACGTGTCCGCCAAGGAGAAGTCGACCGGGCTCGAGCGTGCGATCACGATCGACAAGGCCACGTCCCGCCTCAATAAAGACGAACTCGACAGCGCCCGCGAACGCATCGACGCATTGTTCGAAGGGGAGGAGTCCGCGCCGGGCGGAACTGCGGCGATCGAGGGAGAGGCCGAGGCGCTGATCGAGCGGGCGCGGGCGCTGCTTGATACGGCGGCCGCTGAAGATCGCGACGAGATCGTCAATCTGATCGAGAGCGTCAGCGAAGCCCATGCGAAGGGCGGAGCCGTCGCAGCCGCCGAAGCGATCAACCGTCTTGCCGATCTGCTGTTCTATCTCGAAACCTGACCCCCCATGGAGGAGTGCCCGATCTGCCGCGCGAACCTGAATGGCGCCGACACATGTCGGCGCTGTCGGGCGGAGCTCAGCCAAGTCAAGGAGATCGAAAGGCGAGCCGACGCGTTCGCCGGCAAGGCCATGCGCGCCCTGGTCCTGGGCGAAACGACAAGAGCCTTGCCTTTGCTCCTGCGCGCCTACACGCTACATGCGACGCTGGAAACCCGCCAGCTCTTGTCGCAACTCGATCGAGGCGATGGTTGGGATCGAAACGGACGCATCCGTAAAGAGAGTCGATGACTCGGACGGATATGGTGCAGCCGGAGGCAAGCGGGATGCCTGTCGGAGGGACTGCGATCTCTCCCTTTATCGGCTATGCTCGAATTGAGGATCGCCAAGCTTCAGGGGAACGCGTCATGGCAGAGGGAGCGCCAGGCTATTCCGCAGCCGCCAAGACCTTGCACTGGCTCGTCGCGGCCATCGTCGTCGCGCTTATTCCAATCGGACTCGTCATGGCGAACCTCGACCCTGGTCCGCTGCAGGATCGGTTGTTCGTGCTGCACGAGTCCTTCGGCGTCGTCGTGCTCGCGCTCATGCTGTTGCGCTTCGGCGTTCGCCTGCGCGACGCGCCAGCGGAGTGGCCGTCGCTTACGGCCACGGAGCGCGCCGCGTCTCGTATCGTCCATCACGCGCTCTACCTCGTGCTGCTGCTTACGCCTGTCGTCGGCTGGCTAGCTTTGTCCGCCTATGGGCTCGGTCCGTCTTTCTTCGGCTTGGGCAAGCTGCCGGCGCTGATCGGCAAGGACGAGCCTTTATCGAAGCTCCTTTTCGGCGCTCACGAGGCCGGCGGGCTGCTCATCGCCGCGCTCGTGGTCGTCCATGTGGGCGGCGCGCTGCGACATGCGCTCGTGAAACGCGACCAGCTCGTCTGGCGAATGCTGCCGGCGTCCGCCACGCTTCGGCAAGGCTCGCAATGACGCCGCTCGCGCTCGCGCCGCCCTCGACTTTCGCGAAAATTCGTTTCGTCCTGACCGACATGGACGAGACCCTGACCTACCGCGGCCTCCTGTCCGCGCGGGTGTATGGCGCTCTTGAGCGGCTTCGCGACTCGGGCTGGATCGTAATCCCCGTGACCGCCGCGCCGGCCGGCTGGTGCGATCAGATGGCGAGGATGTGGCCGATCGACGGGGTGATCGCCGAGAACGGCGGATTGTTTCTGCAGCGGACGGAGAACGGGCATGGCGTGACGCGACGATACTGGGACGGACCGCACGATCGAGCGCGGGTCGCTGCGCGCCTCGCGGAAATCTCGCGTCTGGAACTGCCGGGCGCGGAGCTCGCTGACGATCAGCCATTCCGTCTGACGAGCGTCGGCTTCCGCAAACCCAATGATGTGGCGGTTCGCAACGCTATTGTCTCGGCGCTGCGCAAGGACCACGCCAATGTCACGGTCAATAATCTCTGGGTGCTCGCGTGGTTCGGCGACTATGACAAGCTGTCGATGGCGCGCCGCATCCTCAGAGAAGTCTACGATGTGGATATAGACGCGGATCGGGACTCGATCGTCTATTGCGGCGACTCGACGAATGACGCCCCGATGTTCGGTCATTTTCTGCACACTATCGGCGTGAGCACCGTGCGTGAATGCCTCGCAGACATTCCGGTCCCGCCCCGCTGGATCACGCAGGGGCCGGGCGGCGACGGATTCGTCGAGTTGGCCGAAGCGCTTCTTTCGAGCAGAAACTGAGCGTCATCCGACCCAAGCATATAAGTCGACGTGCCCGATCTCCACAGTCGCCGCCTCGCGGCGCGCGCGCCGCCAAGCCTCGACAGTCGTCGCCTGGACGAGCGAGGTTTCGAGGACAGCATCCGCAGCCCCTTCGGCGACAGCTGCGATCAGCTCGGCCTCCGACTGCGCGCTCAAGAGCCACGGACTTGGCGCGGTCGCAGCGGCATAGCCCAGAGCCTCCAGCACGCGCTTGAGCTCCAGGGGCGCCTTTGGCCCGAGCGCCGGCCCAAAGCCTTTGTCTCGGGCCTGATGCCGATGGAAGGCGAGAAGCGCTTCTCCATCGGCCGCATGCGGCGGCGACCACCGCTCTTCCCCATCATAGGTGAGCGCGGCGTAAAGCGGCAGGCGGCGACGGGCGAGCTCCGCGCAAAAGCACTCGACCCACTCCTTGGAGACGAGATCGAACAGAGCGGCGGCCGTGACGAGATCGGCCGCCTCAAGCAGCTCGCCGTCAAGCTTGACGAGATCGGCTTCGTGAAAAACGATCTCGATATTGCGCCCCTCCTTGCGCAGGATGAGCGGCTCGACGCTCTCGACCGCGTCGGCCCAGCCCTCGAACGCGCGCCGCGCGGCGTGAAAGAGCAGCGGATCATTATCGACGAGCCGCCAAGTTTGCCGTCGCGGCAAATGCGTCGCCAGGGCGCGCAGATTGGAGCCGGCCCCGCAGCCGAGATCGACGATTTCGATTTCATCCCGCTCCGCGAAACGGGCCAGCGCCGCATCTCGCAGCGCGACGTTGCGAGCCCGATGGTCGGCGGGCTCTCGAAGCGCCAGCCAAGCGGCGGAAAATGCGCTCATCATCGCGAGCCTGCGGCTTCTCGCGCGACGCCGGCGATGATTTGCGCCGTGTCCTCCCAGCTCGGCAGCGCTTGTCCCGCGCGCCAGGCCTCCTCGGAGAGCTTCGCGCGCAACGATCGGTCTGCGATGACGCTGCGCAACGCCGCCCGCAGCGCCGACACGTCTCGCACAGGAACCTTCAGCGCCGCTGCGTCCGGAACGGTCTCCGTCGCTGCTCCGGCGGTCGTGGTCACGATAGGCAGACCGCGCGCCAAGGCCTCGGCGAGCGCCATGCCATAACCTTCATAGAGGGAGGAAGACACGAAGATGTCGCTCGCGCCGAGCGCGCCGTCGAGCTGCTCCGGCGACAGCGCGCCGAGCAGCTCGACGCGCGCGCCAAGCCCTGTCGCTGCGATCCGCTGCGCGAGCGCGCGGGTCGTTTGCGGCGACGCCTCGAGGCTCCCTGCGATGCGCAGCCGCCAGTCGAGATCTTTGAGCCCGGCAAGCGCATCGACGAGCAGGTCGAACGCCTTGCGCGGGATGATCGAACCGACCGCAAGCAGCGCCGGGGCGCCGCACGAACCCTGCGCGCGCGGCGCGCGATCGGTCCCGGGGAGGGCGACGGAAATTTTTTCCGCCGGCAGCTCGAAGTCCGTTTCGAGTGACGTTTTCGTGTGAGCGCTGGTGGCGACGATCCGCGACGCGAGCGCCAACGCCCGTTGTTCGCTCGCCCGGAGGGCCTCCTTCTGCTCGCTCGACAGCCCGGTCTCGCAACAAAGTGGATGATGGCAGAGCGCCACGATGGGCGCCGCGACGGTGCGAACCATGCTTTCGGGAAGGGCGCCGTATGCGAGGCCGTCGATCAGAACGACGGCGCCCTCGCGCGCTCCGCGATTGATGACAGCGATGGTTTTTTCAATGTCCTCTGCGTTCGGCGCGGGAAAGGAGCCAGGCAGCGCGCAATAGGCCGTGTCGACTCCGCATCTGGGCAATTCGGCGAGCACGCGCCGGTCGTAACCGTAGCCGCCGGTCGGCGCAGCGAGATCGCCGGGAATGGCGAAGACGATTCGCGTCATGAAGACAGAGGCCCCTCGAACCAGGCGCGCGCGACGTGCGACTCGTGCAGGGTGACGCGGATGCGTTCGACGCCCTCGCCGCCGGGGCCGAGCGCGCCGGAGAGCGCCGCGGCGGCGATGGAGTCGAAGATGTGACGCGAGAGGAATTCCGTCGTCGTCTGCTTTCCTTTGAAAGCATCTATTTCGTCGAGGTTGCGGTAGTTCAGCGGTGCGAGCGTCGCCTTCAGCGCGTCTTGCGCGCGGCCGATGTCGACGACGACGCCATCCTTCGTCGGGGACTCGCGAAAGAAGGCGACGTCGACGACGAAGGTCGCGCCATGCAGCCGCTGCGCGGGACCGAACAGCTCGCCGCGAAAACTATGCGCAATCATGATGTGGTCGCGGACTTCGACGGCGTACATTTTCTCTCCCTCTCAATAGCGCACGAGCGTCGCGAGCCCCTTGGCGCCCGGCGCGAGAATCCGCGCGAGCTCACGCGGCAGATCGCCGAAGGCGACTTCTTCCGTGATCAGCGCGTCGAGCCGCGCGTCGGTTAGAAGCTCCAACGCTTTATCCAGGCGCCGCGCATGGGTCCAGCGGGGACGGCGCGACGGCGAAACCTGTCCGACCTGGGAGGAGATCAGCTGCAGGCGCCTCGCGTGGAAGGCGCCGCCGAGCGGCGTCGCGATCTCCGCATCGCCATACCAACTGAGCTCCACGATTTTCGCTTCGGCGCCGGCGCTGGAGATCGCGAGCGCCAGACCTGTCGCCGCGGCGCTCGCGTGGAAGACGACATCGGCGTCGGCGCGCGGCGCGAAGTCGCGCGCAAGCACGAAGCGCGCGCCGAGATTTTCCGCGACCTCGGCGCGCGACGGCTCGACGTCGACGACCGCGACCTCGGCGCCGGGCAGATGCGCGGCGAGCGTCGCGACGAGCAGGCCGACGACTCCGGCTCCGATGACGACGATGCGATCCCCGGGCCCCGCACCCGAGTCCCAGACCGCGTTGAGCGCCGTCTCCATATTGGCGGCGAGCGCGGCGCGACGCGCCGGCGTCGCTTGCGGCACGCCGCGTAGGGCCTCGAGCGGCGCAATGAAGCGGTCTTGGTGCGGATGCAGGCAGAACACGAGTCTGTCGCGCCATTCCGGCGGACCCGCTTCGACGCGGCCCACGGCGCAATAGCCGTATTTCAAGGGAAAGGAGAAATCTCCCTCCTGAAATGGCGCCCGCATGCTTGCGGCCTCCGAAGCCGGGACGCGGCCCTGGAACACGAGGCGCTCCGTGCCGCGGCTGATCGCGCTGTAAAGCGTCTTTACCAGCGCTTCTCCGCGGCCTGGCTCGTCGAGCTTCGCGCTTCGCAGCGCGGCGACGCCCGGCGCATCGATCCACAGGGCGCGCGTGCCCTTCGAGGAAGAGTGGCGGGATTTTGCCGTTTCGGTCAAGTCGCAAGCCCAGTCGATCGCGAACGGTGCTACGTCAAACCGTCGTCATGCGCCAGTGCTATCTCTGTTCTTTCAGTAGGAATTGACCCGGCGAGGCCCAAGTTCGGCGATGGCGCCCGCGGGGCCTTCGAGGCTCGAGGATCCCGAGCGCCTGGGATCGATGGTCGCTGAAGTCGTCGGACTGAACGCGCCGGGGCCGTGCGGCAAGTAAGCGAGGGAAGGGCCGGCGCTGCTCCTGTCCGAGTAAATTTCCTGAGACCAAAAAAATCGCTTTATCCTACAGAACAAGTATGCTTATATGGATCATCAGCTCACGCGACGAGGACGTCTGGGATGGCTGCGCAAAAGGGACCTTTCGCCATGATTCGACCGCGCCAGCAGGCGCGGCGCAATGGAGCAATTTTCGCCGCTGCCGGCGTTTTCGCAGCCCTGGCCTTTGCGGCGCACGGCGAGCCGAGCGTCTACCCAACGGGCACGACGATCTACGATCCCCCCAAGGCCTATAATTCCTTCGTCCTGTTCGCCGGCGGCGACAATGTCTCTCGCCTCATCGATCTGACCGGCAAGGTCGTGCACGAGTGGAAATATACCGGGCAGCCGGTCGCCTATATTGATCCCGCCTTGATCGACGGCGCGCGCGGCCATTTGTTCGTGACGCTCGAGAGCGACGAAGGGAAGGGGACGGATCTCGTGCCGGGGCGCGTGCAGACGCGCGTCGTCAAGACGGTCGGCGAGGTCGATTGGGACGGCAAGAAGGTCTGGGAGTTCGGAGCGAGCGCGCCCGGCGGCCGGGCGCAGCAGCATCACGACATCTCGCGGCTGCCGAACGGCAATACGCTGGTGCTCTCAAACATCGTCTATCCTCTGCCAGGCTTCTCGCAGCCGCAGGTGCTAGACGACGTGGCCTATGAAGTGAACCCGGACGGCGACATCGTTTGGACCTGGGCCGCCTCCGACCATATCGACGAGATCGGCTTCGCTCCCGAGGAGCTGAAGCTCGTCAAGGCGTCGTCAAACGCCGACTATCTCCACGTCAACAATTTGAAGCCGCTTGGCCCCAATCATTGGTTTGACGAGGGCGATCAGCGCTTTGCCCCCGAGAACCTGATCTTCGACTCGCGCAACGGCAATTTCATCGCGATCGTCGATCGTAGAACGCGCAAGATCGTCTGGACGCTGGGACCGCATTTTCCTCCCCTGGTCGACGGCGGCCCCGCCTCACGCAAACTGCCGCGGCCCGTCGACCAGATATCAGGCCAGCACGACGCGCACATTATTCCCAAGGGTCTGCCTGGCGCCGGAAATCTGCTTGTCTTCGATAATCAGGGCGCCGCCGGCTATCCCGCCGCATCGACGACGCTGACCGGCGGTTCGCGCGTGCTCGAGATCAACCCGGTCACGAAGCAAATCGTCTGGCAGTACACGGCCGCCAGCTCCGGCGGTTCGGGCTGGACGTTCCGCAGCACCCACATCAGCAACGCGCGCCGGCTGCCGAACGGCAACACCTTCATCGACGAGGGCCAGATCGGCCGCTTTTTCCAGGTCACGCCCGACGGCCAGATCGTCTGGGAATATCTCAATCCCTATCCGCGCCTCGGCAAGGACGCCGAAACCGGCAGGCCCACGGTCAACTACAGCGTCTATCGCGGGCAACCGGTTCCCTACGACTGGGCGCCGTCGGGCGCGCCGCATTCCGAGACCGCGGTCGTTCCGCCGGACAACGCCGCCTTTCATATCCCCGCCAAGGAGAACTGACGTGATCCCTGGGCACAATCAGGTCGCGAGCTTTCACGCCTATCTCGTCGAGATCGAAGCTCACGCGGTCGGCGTCATCGCGAAGGAGCGGGACGGCTACCGTTTCTTCGCCATCAAGAACAGCTTTCGCGCGCTGGAGGATCGACTGTTCGACAGCGCCGACACGGCCCGGAGCGCGGCGCTCGAGCTTCATCGAGACGCGGACCCGTCGCTTTCCGCGCTGACCTCGCTCGCGACCTGCTGAAGGTCTCGACCATCGCTCAAGCAAAAAGAGATCAAGAGACGCAGATGCTGAAACTGACGACCACCGCCGCCATTCTCCTCGCGAGCGCCGGCCTCGCGCTCGCGCAGAGCGCGCCGCAGCAGCCCGCGCAAGCAGCAGCGCCGCAGCAGGCGCCTCCTCCGCCTCCGGCGCGCGGGCCTTCCTTCGACCTCGCGCTGGAAGCCGCGCAGACCGCGCTTGAGGCAGGCAAGGCCGCCGATCAGAAAGTCGCCGTCACCGTCATCGACTCCGCGGGCGTGCTCAAAGCGGTGCTCGTCTCCGACGGCACGGGGCCCCGCGCCGTGCAGAACAGCAACTTCAAGGCGCAGGCGGCGCTCGCTTTCAAGGAGCCGTCGGGACAGCTCGCCGAGCAAGTGAAAACGGACAAGAATCTCGCCGAGAAGGTCGCCGCGAATCCCAATTATCTCCCGCGCGCCGGCGCCGTGCTCATCAAGGTGAATGACGAGATCATCGGCGCGATCGGCGTCGGCGGCGCGCGCGGCTCCGACAAGGACGAGCAATATGCGCTCGCCGGACTGCAAAAGGTGCAAGCGCGCCTGAAGTAAGCCCCAGCACTGACAGAAAGGAGTTCTCCATGCGAAACAAACTCGGCGCGGCCTCTTTATCCGCGCTTGCCCTGGCCCTGTCGTTCGGCGTCGCGCAGGCGGCGTCGCTGCAGGACGCAGCCTCGGCGCTCGGCGTCTCGGGCGCCAAGACGCTCCAGTTCACGGGCTCGGGGCACTGGTATCAGTTCGGCCAGGCGCCCGTTCCGGGCGGGGCGTGGCCGCAGTTCGACGTGAGCGCTTATGACGCGGCGATCGACTTCGACAGCGCCTCGGAGCGCGTGCAACTGACGCGCATCCAGACGATCGAGCCCGGGCGAGCGCGCCCCGCGCCGACCGAGCAGAAGCTCGATTGGTATGTGAGCGCCGGCAAGGCCTGGAATGTCGCGCCGCCGGCGAATTCGCCGCCCGGAGCGGCGCCGACGCCGACCCCGGCCTTTGCGTCGGTCGAAGAGCGCAACGCCGAGATTTGGGCGACGCCGCAGGGCTTCGTCAAAGCGGCGCTCGCGCATTCCGCAAAGTCGGAGCCGTCGAACGGCGGCGTGCAGGTATCCTTCACAGTCGACGGCAAATATCGCTACGAAGGGTTCATCGACGCCGCCAATCATGTCGAATGGGTCAAGACCTGGATCGACACGCCGGTGCTCGGCGATACGCTCGTCGAGACAAAGTACAAGGACTACAAGGACTTCGGCGGCGTGCAGTTTCCCTCCGAGCTCACGCGCTCCGAAGGCGGCTATCCGGTCCTGCATCTTCAGGTTTCGAGCGCCAAGCTCAATGCGCCGTCCGAGATCAGCATTCCCGAGGCCGTCGCCAAAGCTTCGCCGCCGCCTGTCACGGTCACGGCCAACAAGCTTGCCGATGGCGTCTATCATCTGACCGGCGGCACGCATCACAGCGTGGCGATCGAGCAGAAGGACCATGTGGTGCTGGTCGAGGCGCCGCTCAACGAGGAGCGCTCGCTCGCGCTTATCAAGAAGATCGGCGAGATCATTCCAAACAAGCCGATCAAATATGTCGTGGCGAGCCACGTGCACTTCGATCACTCGGGCGGGTTGCGTACATTCGTCGACCAGGGGGCGATCATCGTCGCGCATGAGCTGGACAAGCCCTATCTCGAAAAGGCCTGGGCCAACCCCCACACGATCAACCCCGACAGCCTGTCAAAGTCGAACAAGTCTGCGAAGTTCGAGACGTTCAGCGAGAAGCACGTGCTGAGCGACGGGACGCGCTCGATCGAGCTGCATCACATCGCCGGCAGCGGCCACAGCGACGATCTCGCGCTCGTCTATCTGCCGAAGGAGAAGGTTCTCGTCGAGGCTGACGCCTATACGCCGCTCGCGGCGGATGCGCCTCTGCCAAAGACGGTCAACCCCTATTCGGTCAATCTCTATGAGAATATCGAGCGGTTGAAGCTTGACGTCGCGCAGATCGCTGGTCTGCACGGCCCGCGCGTCGCCTCGCTCAACGATCTGCGCGCGGTGATCGGACGCCCGACGCTGTCGCAGTAGTAGCGGTAATCCTTGACGTCCTCGGAACTTGGCGGTCGCTTGCGACCGCCTTTTTTTTCGCGTCGCGCTGTCATGTCATGACGCGGCTCAAGCTCAAATCTCCGGCGCAGCCACGAATCCTTGCTCGCCGCCGCCCTCGCGCAACGCAGCCTCGTCGGCCTCTTCGATGCGATGAGAATCGATCCGCGCAGTTGAAGGACCGCGTCTGGCGAGGCGCAGAAAATCTTCGATCACATCGTTCTCGCCCGCGACGACCGTCTCCACCGAGCCGTCACGGCGGTTGCGCACCCAGCCGGGCAGATGGAGGCGTCCGGCCTCGCGCGCGACGAACACGCGATAGCCGACGCGCTGCACCTGACCCTCGACGAATATTCTGACGATCCGCCTGCTCATGGTCTCTCCGCTCGTCGCCAATCCGGCTACGACTCTCGCTTCGGCGCGCCGGGACCCGCGGTCAACGTCTCTCTTCTCAACTCGCCGTGTGCGGCGCGGGCTTCCGGGTCTTCGCGCTGATCACGGGCCTGTATCTGGCCGAGGCGTCAATGAAGGTTCGTCGCAGCCGACGCCAGCCGAGCACCACGGCGCTCAACCCCAGGACGACGCCGAAGGAGATCCAGGTCGCGAGCCAGGCGTTCCTGAGCCAGCGCTCGTGGAACCAGCCGAAGTCCCAATGGTGAGCCGCCGAATAGAGCCAACGATAGAAACGACGGCTGTCATCGAACCTGGCGAGCAGACGCCCGTCTTTCGGATCCACGTAGACGGAGGTTTTCGCCTCGTCGGCGAGGTCCACGCGCAGAGCGGGGAGCGGCTTGTCGGCCGAGGTCTGGCGGTGATTGGGATAGTAATAGTCGTCGTAGTCTGAGAACAGCTCGTGCGAGGCGATCGCCGTCTCGCCGGCGAGCCGCTGAACCGCCGCGAGCAGCGCCGCCTCGTCGAACGCCTCCACCGTCCCTGCGACGGCGAGCGGCTTCCGCGAGCCGTCGCGCGAAACCGCGAAGAGGATGGCCTGGTCTGCCAAGCGGCTCCATTGCAGGCCGACCACGTTCTCGTCGACCGCGAGCGCCGAATCCGGCTTCCAATCCTTAACCACAGGGGGCAGAGCGCCGCCGCTGAAGCGCGCAAGCTCCTCCCGGCTTGCCGTAGCGGGCGAGAAGATCTGCCCGGGATTGGTCGAGAGAAAGCCGCTCGTCGCCCAGAGCAACGCGAAAACGCCGCCGATGAGCCCGACCCAGAAGTGATATTTGAACCAGAATTCGCGGTAGGGCTGCGTGCGTCCGCCAAGATAGGTCGGCCGGCCGAAGAAGCCCGGGCGCCAGCGGATGAAGCCGAGTATGAGGCCCGTCAGCGCGCCGAGGGTCGCGAGGCCCCCAGCCCAGCTCAGCGCGTCGCGGCGAAAATCGCCGGCGCCAAGGTCGTCGAGCCAGCGGAAGAGATGCAGCCAGCCGCCCGCGTAAGCGAGGGCGCGCTCGACGCGCGTCGAATTCTGCACGACCTCGCCGGTGCGCTGAGAAACGACGACTTGCGAGCCGGCGCCGTCGTCGATCGCGACGCGATGAAATGGCCTGAGCGCCTCCGGGTTGCGAACGCCGACGGGCGCTTCGACCGTGTCGTCATAGGCGACGCGCTCGCTCTCCGGGGCGTCCCGCCACGCGCGCGCGATGCGTTCCGCCTGGGCCGCCGAAATCTCCAGCAGCGCCCCGTCGGAGGCCGAAATCGCAAGTCGTTGGCCGAGATCGTCTTCGATGACCCAAACGGGCGCGCCGTCGACACGCGTCAGACGAGCCTCGACGATATCGCTTTCACCACGCCGGTCGCCGCGCTCGCGGGCGCGACCTTCCACGCCCGTGTGCGGCTCCTCTCGCTGCGCCCGGGCCCTCGTCGCCCGCTCCGGCGCGCTCCGCGTCAGCGCTTCGCCAAGCGAGAGCCAACCGTCCTGGGGCGCGAGGCTCGCCGCATGCGCGAGCTGCTCGACGCGCGTCGCCGCCGGGCTGTGGACGAAGGCGATCAGCAGGCCCGAGGAGAACCAGCCGAGCATGAACAGCGCCAGAACGACGCCGAACCAGCGATGTGTGAAGGTGAGAACGCCGAACATCGGTCAGCCTCGATTCGTTTGGAGGAGATGCGCGGGCGCTCGGGGGCTCCAAGAGTCGCGTCGCGCCGGGAGACGCTTGCAAGCTGACGAGCCGAGCGAGCTTCGGACGAAGACCCGGGGTCAGCGGCGACGCCGGGACAGGAACGGCCGCTGCGGCGGCCCGCCAAACTACGGTCGAGCGCCGGATTCCCGCTGCTCTGATGCGGCCTTGCTGGACAAATATTTTTCGACCTCCTGCAGGCCCTTGTTGGCCGAGGCCAGATCGGGCTTCAGTTTCAGGGCCGCTTCGTAGTCGGACTTGGCGCGCTCCGCCTCATGCTTGCCTCGCAGAGCGTTGCCGCGGTTGACAAAGGCGCTGGCGAGCGAAGGGTCGAGCTTTATCGCCGCATCGAAGTCGGCGATCGCAAGGTCGAGATCGCCCTTGGCGTGATAGGCGAGCCCCCGAGCGTTGTAAACGGGCGCGGACTTCGGCTCCCGCGCCAACGCCGCGCTGAAATCGGCGATCGCGCGGTCGTGGTCGCCCTTCGACTGAAAATAGGCGCCGCGCGCGAGCAAGGGCGCAGCTCGGCGCTTGTCCAGATTGACGCTCTCGTTGAGGTCCGCGAGTTCGCGCTCCGCATCGCCCTTGGCGCGATATGCGATCGCGCGCGCGCTGAGGGCGTCGGCGCTCTTCGGATCGATCTTGAGCGCCTCGGTGAAATCGGCGATTGCGCGGTCGACGTCCCCCTTGGCGTAATAGACCGATCCGCGGCCGAGATAGGCGCGGGCATGGTTCTTCTTGCGCGCGATGGCGGCGTCGAAGTCGGCCAGGGAATGATCCAGATCGCCCTTGCCCCTGTACGCCGATCCGCGAGCGGCCAGAAGATCGGGAGAGGCCGGCTCGATCTGCAAGGCCTTCGAGAGGTCGTCGATCGCGTGATCGTAATCTCCCCGCGCCTGGTAGGCTTCGCCGCGATTGAAATAGGCGCTGATCTTGTTGCTCTTCGGCTCTCGCTGAATATGGTTGATGACCTGCGTGCAGCCATCGATGCGCGCCGCCGCGTCGGCGCTGCGGCATCCGGACCATCCGGCCTGGAGACCCGACGCGGCCCAGCTTGATCCTGCGCTGGCGAGGCAGGATGCGGCCGCGGCGAGGATCAGCGTTCGGACGTTCATGTTTTTCTCCCGTGCTCCCATTGCAGGGCTGGAACAGCGATCAGTATACACCACTTTCCCTACATACGAAGTAGATATTTGGCCCACGCCGCGAAGGCGGGTCGGCGACACTTCGGTTCGGGACGGCTCGGAGGACCGCGCCGACCAGCCACTTGACGTCGCGCCGTGTCGCGGCCACATCGGGCGCGCCCTTCCGGCCCCTGCAAGGATTTCCGAAAATGGCCAAAGACTCGCCGGTTTCCAAGTTCGCGCCCAAAGCCGTCCTGCAAATTCCGGCGATCGAAGGCGTGCGCTTCGCCGCCGGCTCGGCGGGCGTCCGCTATCGCGGACGGACCGACGTCATGCTGGCGCTGCTGGAGGAAGGAACGCAGGCCGCCGGAGTCTTCACAAAGTCCAAGTGTCCGTCGGCGCCGGTGGACTGGTGCCGGGACCGCCTCGCCGGGGGAGAGGCGAGCGCGCTGCTCGTCAACTCGGGCAACGCCAACGCCTTCACTGGGAAGGCGGGGAAAGAAGCCGTCAAGCTCTCGGCGAAGCTCGTCGGCGCCGCGGCTCATGTCGCGGATCGACGCGTGTTTTTGGCCTCGACCGGGGTCATCGGCGAGCCGCTCGACGCGAGCAAATTCGAGAGCGTGCTGCCGCAGCTCGTCTCCGAAGCGCGTCCGGACGCCTGGGAGGCGGCCGCGCGCGCGATCATGACCACGGACACATATCCCAAGCTCGCGACGCGCACGGCTTCGATCGACGGCGTGGAGACGCGCATCGCCGGCTTCGCCAAGGGCGCTGGCATGATCGCGCCAGACATGGCGACCATGCTCGCCTTCGTCTTCACCGACGCGGCGATCGGCGCCGAAGCGCTGCAGGCCATGTTGGCGCGCGGGGTTCGCGACTCCTTCAACGCCATCACGGTTGACAGCGACACCTCGACCTCGGACACGCTGCTGCTTTTTGCGACGGGCGCAACTGCGCAACGGGGCGCCGGCCGCATCGCGAAAGCCGGCGACCGGCGCGCCGAGCCCTTCAAGAACGCGCTGAACGAGCTTCTGCTCGATCTCGCGCATCAGGTTGTCAAAGATGGCGAGGGCGCGCGCAAGTTCATCGAGGTCAGGGTCGAGGGCGCGCGCACGGCTCGGGCGGCGAAGCGGGTCGCGCTCTCGATCGCCAACTCCCCGCTGGTCAAGACGGCCGTTGCGGGCGAGGACGCGAACTGGGGCCGCGTTGTCATGGCGGTCGGCAAGGCGGGGGAAGAGGCCGACCGCGACCGGCTCGCGATCTGGTTCGGCGACACGCGGGTCGCTCGCAAGGGCGCGCGTGATCCCGGCTACGACGAGGCGGCCGTCTCCGAAATCATGAAGAGCGACGAAATCCTCATCCGCGTCGACCTCGGCCTCGCCGCCGGCGCCGCGAGCGTGTGGACCTGCGACCTCACCAAGGAGTATGTGGCGATCAACGGCGACTATCGCAGCTGAGCGCAAAAGGACGCCGTGATGCCGATGATCCGTGAGTGCGTCGTGACGACGCTTGACGCTTCCAACGCCCCGCATATCGCGCCGCTCGGCCTCATCGAGGAGGGCGCGAACTGGGTCATCGCGCCGTTCCGCCCCTCGACGACGCTCCATAATCTCGAGACGCGCGGCTTAGCGACCGCGAGCTTCACCGACGATGCGGAAATATTCGCGGGCCTCGTGACAGGCTTTCGGGATTTTCCGATGCAGCCTGTCGAGGGCTGGCCGGCGCAGAGGCTTTCGGACGCGTTGGCGCACGCCGAGCTCGAAGTCGAGCGCATCGAGCCCGACGAGAAGCGTCCGCGCTTCATCTGCGCAGTGCGACGCGTCGTTTCGCATCGCCCGTTTCTCGGCATGAACCGCGCCCGGGCGGCGGTGCTGGAGGCGGCGATCCTCGCGACCCGTCTCGACCGGCTGGACCAAGACAAGATTTCTCGCGAGGTCGCCTATCTCAGGATAGCGGTCGAGAAGACCGCCGGCGACGCAGAGAAACGCGCCTGGGATCGCCTGATGGCGAAGATCGAGGCGTAACGCGAGCGCCGTGGTCGGCATTCCCGTTCCGAGAAGACGACGCGGCTGCGACGACCCCTCAGCTGGTCTTGCGACATTCCTCCGCGCAGGCCTGGCAGGCGTCCCCACAGGCCTTGCACTCGCTATATTGCGGGAACTTGTCGCACTCCTTCTTGCAGGTCGTGCACACGTCCGCGACGGTCTTTGCGAAGGCCGGCGCGAAGGGCGAATTGACCGCCGCCAATTTGGCGAGCGCGCCGCAGGCGGCCACGAGATCGTAAGACGCCTTGGTGCAGTCCGCCATGCTCGAGTCGTTCATCGACAGCATGCCGAAACAGTGACGCAGGCAGTCGTCGCCCGTTGACACGCATTTCCCCGCCGAGTCGGCAAGCGCCTTGAATTTGGGCGGATGCATGTGCATGGCTGCGGGCGCGCGTGTTTCTTCGCCAAAGGCGCTCGAAACGGAAAGCGCGGCTGCCGCCGCCCCGAGCGCGGTCACGAACTCACGACGTTCCATTTATGTTCTCCCCGACACAAGGTTGACGGGGAGGTAACTGGGACGCGGTGTCCACGGATCAAGATTTCGCGCAGTCCGAAGGGCGGCTTCCCTGTCACAGGAAGGCGAGACCCATGCGCTTCGCGGTCGTCCACTCCACACGGCACCGATGAACCTCAGGACCGACCTGCAGCTTGAAGTCCTTGGGAATGCCTATGGGGGTCGCGACTTCGACACAGGCGCCGGTCGTCGACAGATCGCGCAGCGTGCAATCGATCACGCAACCCTTGTCAAAGATGATTTTCGCGTGCTTCAGGGCCTTCCGCCGCTGTCTGGTTCTGCGTTCGTCCATTGTTTCGCACCCGCGCCGCGTCTGGCGGCAAAGCATTTTCCTGTGGTTATAGGCGCCAAGCGTTAAGAAAGGCGTTAGCTGAGCCTTGATGTGGCGCCGAAGCGCCAGGTCCTGAACCGGAGGCCCCTCGGCGCCTCGCCGGGCGCATCGGAGAGTCGCCGCGCTTTCGTTCCAAAGCAGGGAGGCGCAGCCTGGTCTAACTGACTGCAAAGCTTAAACTTTACCGGTAAGGCCAACTGCATTAATGGATCCCGGCCTCTTCCCCGCGTCTCAGGTCCGCAGAGCATGGCTACAAGGAGCAGCGATCCGTCTTCCGATCTTGGTTCTCAGCAAGTTCGCGAGCTGATGGATCGCCTCGCGCGCGCAAACTCGAGGATCGCACAGCTTGAGCGGGAACGACGAGGCCTTGAGCTCGAGAAGGAGCAGCTCGAGCGGGAGCGACGGGGGCTGGAAATCGAGAGGGACGAACTCGCGCGCGCTTTGCGGGAGGGGGGGCATCACACGCCCCTGCTCTCCGACGAAGAGCGGTATTTCGCGCTGCGCATCGACCTCGCGGCTCGCAATCTCGACGTGGCGCAGCGGCGCGACGCTTGGGTGAACGGCCTGCATCGCTGCGGGCTCGATGGACCGATATTTGGGCTGCATCCACACGATGGCGGACAGGATCCCATCACTATCCTTGTCGTGGGCAGTGGCGGCTTCGGCGACATGATCTATCTTGCGAGCGTCGTGCGCCGGCTGCACGAGCGCTTCGCGCCCGCCCGCATCGTGGTCATGCATGAGCACGCGCAAGCCGAGCTTGTCTTCGGCAGCAACCCCTACGTGCATGCGATTCTCAAGCTGCAGGGGGATGCCAAAGAGCGGTTTCTCGCTCTAGCCAGCGCCCTCGACATCTTCGATCTTATCGCCGACGTGCGCTACGTGGTCACTTACGCCACGCCGCCGCTTTCCCGGGTCCCGGCAGAATTCCTGATTCCCGCGCACAGCCGCGCCTCGCAATGGCAGAAATACGCGCGCCGCGACTGGCCGCTCCTCAATAATCTCTTCGCCAAAGAAGCCGTCAAGCTGGGGATGTCGAAATACGATCTCGTGGGCTACACGGGCAATCTCCCGATCGACTCCGAACTCGCGGGCGACTTTTTCCCGACGCAGGAGCTCGGGGCCGATGTCGCCGCGAAGCTCAAAGGCAAGACCTACGTCACCGTCCATCACGGATCCGATCGCCACATGGCGGCGCTCGGCGGGCGGCAGACGAAGAACTTGCCTGACGCGACCTGGGGGGCGATCGTGGCGTCGCTGCAGGCCGAAGGCTTTATCGTGGCGCAGGTCGGCGAAGCGCACGAAAATCTGATCGAGAACGTCGACGTCGATCTGCGGGGCGAGACGAGCTTCGCACAGACCGCGCTCGTCGTGAAGCATGGACAGGTTCATGCTGATACGGAGGGCGGCATCGTTCATCTCGCGCGCTCGATGGGACAGAAAAGCGTCGTGATGTTCGGCCCGACCTCCGTTGAGTTCTTCGGCTACAAGCCGAATGTCAATCTGGCGCCGAAGCTCTGCGGCGACTGCTGGTGGATCACGCCGGAGTGGGCGAAGTCCTGCGTCCGGGGGCTAAGGACCCCGGAATGCATGGACTCGCACGAGCCTGCCGAGGTCGTTGCGCAGATCGTCAGGCTGGCGAGCTGGTCCAAGCTCGTGAGCTTCGAGCGGGCGAGCGCCATTGCAGGCGGAGACGAGAGGCGGGCCTTGAGCGGTGTCGCCGAGTGGCTCTCGGGGCAGCCGCGCGGCGAGACTTCGGCCTTCGTCCTGCAGAGCGAAGCGCTTTTATCGCAGATTGCGGGCGCTCCGCAGGAGAGGCGCTCAAGCCTCGACGTCTTTGTGAGCAGCCGCGTCTGGTCAGGACTCGCCGCACGCGTCGAGTCCGTTTTGCTGCGGCCCGCCCTGCCCGCGCACATCCCCGCCGACTCCGGTGTTTACGAATTCGTATTTGTCGATCTGAGCGGGCTTTGCGCCGCAGACGCCGAGCGTCTCCTCGCCGAGGGCGCGCGCCTCCTCCGCGATGGCGGCAGGTTGCTGTTCTATTCGGGCTTCGGGCCGGACCGCCTGCAAGCGCTGTCCCGTGCGCTCCAGTTTGAGGGCGCGACGCTCGGCGGCTGGCTCAAGGCCGATCGAACCTGCGCCGCTCTCGCCGATCACGCGACCCTGACGCCTCAGTTTGTCGGTTCGCTGCGCGTCGCGGCGCAGTGGCGCAGGGCGCCTGTGTCGAGTCACGCGAGGCCGAGCATCTTCGACAGAGCCAGGGCGATCGCGCGAACGCTTCAATCCCGCCGTCCTCATCCTGAGGAGCCCGCTAAGCGGCGTCTCGAAGGATGGTCGGGGGCGGAACCTCGCGAGATTCATGGAGCCGCATCCTTCGAGACGGCTCCTGCGGCGCCTCCTCAGGATGAGGACTCGGACCATTGACATGGCCGTCTCAATTCGGCCGGTTGGAGATTGTTGCTTGCAGCGCTCGCCCGGTCGAAGCGTTCGCGCTGCATTCGAGCGTCTAGGGAGCCGAAGATGAAGCTCTACGTGGGCTCTCGAAACTACAAGCCGGCCGGATATACGACAGTCGACATCGACCCTTTGGTGGGCGCCGACATGCTTGCTGACGTTACGAAGCTTCGCAATTCGATTGCGGCGGAGAGCTGCGAGGAGATCGTCGCCGGGCACGTGCTCGAGCATCTGGACTGGCCGGAGAGCTTCCTCGCCATCGCTGAATTCCAGCGCGCGCTCGCGCCGGGCGGCTCCTTGAAGATCGCCGTACCGGACATGGGGTTGCTCGCGCGAATGCTGCTCAACTCCTCAGCGTCCCCCTTCCATGTTCTGGGACTCATCTATGGATGCGGCGGGCGCCAGAACCCTCTGGAGCGGCATCGCTACGGCTTCACGGCAGGCATGCTCGTGGACATTCTGGAAGCGATGGGCTTCAGCGAGTTCGACTGGTGGAACTCCGATTTGACGGACGCTTCAAACGGATGGATTCCCCAGGCCGGCGGCGAACACTCGGCGTTGTCGCTCAATATCGCTTGCAGGAAAACGGGTTCGCCGGCGGTCGACCCGCAAGCGCTCTATGAGACGCTGGCGCAACGCCCGCTCGATGATTTCCTGGCTCTTGCCGCTGATCAATACGTCAGGGAAGCGACCAAGCCCGCCCCGGAGGCGACTGCGCCGCGGCTCTATCAGCGCATCCACATGCAGCTCATCGAGGCCCGGCAGCGAATCTTCTTCCTCGAAGATCTGCTGACCAAGGAACGGTCTGCAAACGAAGCCGCGCAAGCGCCGTCGCCACAAGCTGTCGCGGCGACTGACGCCGTGGACGAAAGTCGAACGGCGAACACGTGCGACCTGCCGTCAGCCTCTTCCGCCTGGTCCGGACACGGCGACCAGGCGTTTGGCCACGTCACTTATGCGCAATTCGGAGAAGATCTGATTTTTGCGAACATCTTTTCCCACCTCAAAATCGCCAGCCCTTCCTATCTCGACTTCGGCGCGCACCATCCCCTGAATTGCAGCAATACAGCGCTGTTATACCGATCGGGCGCGCGCGGCGTGAACGTGGAGGCTAACCCCGACTTGATCGGCGCGTTCCACGAAATGCGACCGGATGACGTCAACCTCAACGTCGGCGTCGCGGTCAAAGCCGGGCGCATGCCTTTTTACCGGATTGATAATTGGTCGGGACGCAATTCCTTCAATCTCTCGACGATCGAGGCCTTCCTGAATGAGAATCGCCAGTTCGAGATGACGGATGTCGTGATGGTCGACGTGAAGACCGCGTCGGAGATCGTGCGGGAGCACTTTTCGGCGCAACGCCCGCTCAATCTGCTGTGCATCGATGTCGAGGGCCTGGATTTCGACATCCTCGCATCGTTCCCCTTCGACGAATTCCGTCCGGAGGTCGTTTGCGTGGAGGCCGTTTCCGGGGCAGGCGCGGACAATTCCGAAGCGATGTCGAGATTGATGAGCGAAAGAGGCTACGCCCCATGTCTTCGGACCATCGGCAATGTTGTTTATGTGGAACGAGAAGCGCTGAAGCGGCTTCGATAGTGATCGCAGGCGGTTTCGTTCTCAGCAGGTCTGCGCGTATTTGACGACCCCCGTTAGCCTTGCGCCTTTCAATTGTCGAGGCTGCCGGCGGCTTCGAGCTCCGCGATGAGTGACGCGAGCCCCTCTGCAGAGGCGCGCCAGCGCCCGAGACTGCGGGTCCAGCGGCAGGTCGAGATGGGCGAGCGGGCGCGCCGTCATAATCCTCGATCCAGTCGGAAAGAGCCTTACGGTCAGGATCGGGTTCGGAAGCGCGTCACGCCAATGCTCGCGACGACCAATCCCGGCGCCGCCGATCCGAGCTCCTGGCATATTGTGAAGCAGCCCGGATCCGCGGGCGCGCGGCGTTTCCAGGCGGGAGGGCTCCGTCGACCCTGCGCGCATGGGCCGAGAGAAGATTCGACTTTGATCATTGACGCGCTTCGGCTAGAACGTCGCCCGATAGCATGGCGCCCTCTTCCTCGCGAAGAGTCGGGCTCCGGCGTGGGTCAATATGGCGTAGCGCCGAACGGCCTATCGGATCCGAAGGGCGCAACTATGTCTCCTCCTGTTCGTTGCGAGGGGCCGATCCATAGTCGGGTGCATTGGTTGCGGAGAAGAGCACGAGCGTTATGGGTGGCGCGTCGCGGTTCACAGAGGCTTCGGACGAGAGCGATTCGGGGTTTCAGGCGCTTTGCGGCATCGCCGCTTATTTTCGCATCATCGCGTCGCCGGCGCAGTTGCGGCGCGAACTCGCGCTGGACGGAGAGCCCGTCGCGCCCGAGGACATCGTTCGCGCCGCGCAGCTTCTGGACCTCAAGGCGCGGCCCATTCAGCCCGTCGAGAAGGACCGGCTGGCGGCCTTGCCGGCGCCGACCATCCTGCGCATGGCCGATGGCGCCTATGAGGTCTATGGCGGTCGACTGCCGACCGGCGAGTATCGGGTCGTCAACCCCGTCACGCGCGTCGAGCGCCGCTTGCCGCTCGAGGATCTCGCCGCCGCCGCCAAGAGCGCCATCCTCGTCTCACGCAAGCTCGGCGGCGCCGGTGTCGATCCGCAGACCTTCAGCCTGAAATGGTTTCTGCCGTCGATCTGGCGCTACCGGCGTCCGCTCGGCCATGTTCTGCTCGCCTCCTTCTTCGTGCAGGTCTTCGCGCTGGTCACGCCGCTGTTCTTTCAGGTCATCATCGACAAGGTTCTGAGCCATAAGAGCTATGATACGCTTTTCGTGTTGATCGGCGCCATGGTCGTCATCGGCGCGTTCGACGTCGGGCTGCAGTATCTGCGCACCTATGCGCTCTCGCACACGACGAATCGCATCGACGTCGAGCTCGGGCGGCGGCTGTTCCACCACCTCTTCCATCTGCCGATGAGCTACTTCGAGACGCGCTCGGCCGGGCAGACCGTGGCGCGCGTGCGCGAGCTCGAGACGATCCGCGCCTTTCTTACCGGCCAGGGCCTGTTCTCGGCGCTCGACATATTGTTCACGGTCGTGTTCCTTGCGGTGCTGCTCGCCTATTCCTGGAAGCTGACGCTCATCGTCATCGTCTCGATCCCGCTCTATGTCCTCGTCGCCGCCTTCGTGCGCCCGATCCTGCGCGAGACGATCAAGGAGAAGTTCAACCGCGGCGCCGAGAGCCAACAGATGCTCGTCGAGGCGATCGTCGGCGCGCAGACGATCAAGGCCGCAGCGGTCGAGCCGGCGATGCAGTCGCAATGGGAGGAGCG
>DATHCI010000033.1:0-36812 GCA_035319645.1 Methylocystis sp.
GAACATCCAGACCTTCTCGCCGAACGGGGCCGTTCTGTTTCTCGGCGGCACGGCGAACCCCGGCGGGTCGCCTGTTCCGGTCATCGGCGCGCTCGACAACGCCGTCAGCTTTTCCAGCTGCCAGCAGGATCTGCGTCAGGACTTCGCTTTGCACCCGACCAAGATCCAGTTCGAGACCTGGAACTCGGAGGAGACCGACCACGGGCTCAGCTGGTTCTGCGCCGACAGCGTGGAGACGATCCCGCTCGACGACGAAAACACCTATCTCTACAACCCGTCGAACTTCGACTTCGGCTCCGGCGGCATCCTCCCGTCGAGCCAGCCCGGCATTCGCACGCCGGATGCGCGCTACCTCGCCGTCGGCGTAGCGAGCACGCAATGCTCGGGCTCTTATAACACGGGCCTGGTCGGCGTGGCGGAAGAGGCGATCGTCTTCGGCGGCGACCTTTCGTTTGAAGCGATCGTCCAATTGGTGCAGTATCCTATCGTCGCCTCGACGACGACGCCCGTCGGCTATGCGGCGGGTCCGGCCTATACGAACACGTTCAACGTGACGCCTGCGGCGAGCAACGTCACGCAGACGATCCCGGTGCAATCCGGCTTCGTCTTGTGGGACTGCGCGAACGGGAATTACTGCAACCCGTAAACGACGCGCCCGGTCAGCGTCGGAAGCAGAGCCGAAAGCTCCATCTCTTTCTAAAGCGCTGGCGCCGAAGATTTCTCGGCGCCAGTTTTTTTGCGCGTCAAAGTTTCTGCGTGCTCGGATCGGGACGTGTTTGGCGGGCGGGCCGGAACATCGCGCAAAGCCCTGGCGACGCCACCGTTTCCCTCGCCGGATCGGCTCTGGAGGAGGATCGAGCGACGCGGACGAGGGTCCAACCTTACGAAAGCTTAATGGCGGCCGGCATTTCAGGGTTGTCAGCCGCCCGGCGCTTCGCCTAGATACGCCCGCTTCTATAGCGCGCGCCCGACCGCTCCCCCTCTTGCAGGATGCGGCGCAAGCCGCCTTCCTTAAGGAGGATTGGATGTCACGTCACGCAATACTCATCGCCCGAGGCCGCCGCGCCGTTTTCGGAGGCGTCGCGCTTTGCGCGCTGCTCGCAGGGGTCGGCGCGCCAGCGCAGGCCAAAGTGCTGGCGAAGGTCAACAATGTCGAAATCACCGACGATGATCTGAAGCTCGCGACTGAGGACATCGCGCCGAGCATCCCGCGCCAGCTGGAGGGCAAGGCGCGCGACAGCTACGTTCTCGACTATCTCATCGACGAGCAGCTGCTCGTGCAGGAGGCGCAGGCGCAAAAGCTCGCCGAGACGCCCGATTTCGCCAAGCGCCTCGCTTATCTGCGCGACAAGGCGCTGTTCGAGACGCTGCTCGGCAAGGTCGCCAAGGACGCGACGAGCGACGCCAACATCAAGCAGACCTATGACACGGTGGCCAAGGCGCAGAAGCCCGACACCGAATATCACGCCCACCACATCCTGGTTCCGACCGAGGACGAGGCCAAGGCCGTCTACAAGCGCGTGAAGGGCGGCGAAGACTTCGCCAAGGTCGCCGACGAGACCTCGAAGGACCCGGGAAGCAAAGGCGGCGATCTGGGCTGGTTCACCAAGGACAAGATGGTGCCGGAATTCGGCGACGCGGCCGCGAAGCTGGAGCCCGGTCAGCTCTCGGAGCCTGTGAAGTCGAGCTTCGGCTGGCACGTGATCCGCCTGGACGAGAAGCGCCCGAAAGTCTTCCCGCCGCTCGATCAGATCCGCCCGCAGGTCGAACGCTACGTCGCGCAGAAGGCGACGGCCGATTTCGTCGGCAAGCTGCGCGAGGCCGCCAAAATCGAGCGCGCAGAGCCGCCGACGCCGCCTTCGGGCGCGGCTCCGACGCCTGCGCCCACGCCCGCGCCGGCGAAAGGCGCAGACAAGAAGAAGTGATCTCGTAGCGGCCGGGGCGGAATGGCGCGCTCCGGCCGCGCTCACGGCGCAGCATAAAAGCGAATCGGCGCGCCGGTCGCGGGCGTCACGAGCTCCCCCTCCCACATGACCTTCGCGCCGCGCACGAAGGTCCCGACCGGCCATCCCGCGACTTCGCGCCCGTCGTAAGGCGTCCAGCGGCAACGCGACGCGATCCAGTCGTTGCGGATCACGGCCTGCCGCTTCATGTCGACGATGGTGAGGTCGGCGTCAAACCCGACCGCGAGGCGACCTTTGCCTGCGATCCCGAAAAGGCGCGCCGGCCCGGCGCTCGTCAGGTCGATGAAACGCGCAAGGCTCAGCCGCCCCGCATTGACGTGGTCGAGCATGAGCGGCACGAGCGTCTGCACGCCTGTCATGCCCGATGGGCTCTCGGGATAGGGCTTCGACTTCTCCTCCAGCGTATGCGGCGCGTGATCCGAGCCGAGGATGTCGACGACGCCCTGATCCAGTCCATGCCAGAGAGCCTCGCGATGGCGCGCCTCGCGAACCGGCGGGTTCATCTGCGCAAGAGTTCCCAACCGCGCATAGTCATCGCTCGATAGCGTCAGATGGTGCGGCGTCACCTCGACGCTGGCGATATCCTTGTGACCCGCCAGAAACTCGATCTCGGCGGCCGTCGAGACATGCAGCACGTGCACGATCTTGCGCTGCGCGCGCGCGGCCGCGACGAGGCGCTGCGTCGCCCTCAGCGCCGTGAGCTCGTCGCGCCAGATCGGATGCGAGGCCGGATCGCCCCTGACGCGAAACGATTCGCGCTCCTTGAGCCGCGCCTCGTCCTCGGCGTGGAAGGCGGCCCGACGCCGGGTCTTGGCGAGGATCGCCGCCAGTCCGGCGTCGTCGGATACGAGCAGCGAGCCGGTCGACGACCCCATGAACACCTTTATGCCGGCGCAGCCCGGCTCCTGCTCCAGATCGGGGATTTCCTCGACCGTCTCGACGGCGCCCCCGGCCCAGAAGGCGAAGTCGCAGTGCATGCGGCCCCGCCCGCGCGCGACCTTGTCCGCCACGTCGGACACATGCAGCGTCGGCGGCTTCGTGTTCGGCATCTCGAACACGGCAGTCACGCCGCCGAGCGCCGCGCCGCGCGAACCGGTCTCCAGATCCTCCTTGTGGGTCGCGCCGGGCTCGCGAAAATGCGCCTGCGTGTCGATGACGCCCGGCAGAATGTGGAGGCCGGCGCAACCGATTCGTTCCGCGGCCACAGCCTGCGCGAGATCGCCGATCGCGGCGATCTTGCCGCCGGAAAGGCCGATGTCGCGCTGGCCCAGCCCGTCATGATTGACGACGGCGCCGCCGTAGAGAATCGTGTCGAAGACCCTGGCCATGCTGGCGCCTTGCTTGCACGAGGAAAGGAAGAGACTAGGTCCAAAGAGCACAAACGGGCGTGCAAATCCATGACGCGAGCCGGGAGCCCTGAGCGAGATGGCTGACGCAATTCTGCTGGACGACCGCGGCGTCGTCGAGGTCGCGGGCGCCGACGCCGCCAGGTTCCTGCACAGTCTTCTCACCAACGACATTCTCTCGCTGCGTCCGGGCGAGGCGCGCTTTTGCGCGCTGCTGACGCCGCAGGGCAAGATCATCGGGGATTTCCTGACCTTCGCCGAAGGCGCGGGCGACAAGCGCCGCTTTCTGCTCGACTGTCCGCGCGCGCTCCTCGGCGAGCTGCGCAAGCGTTTGAGCTTCTATAAGCTGCGCGCCGAGGTGACGATCGCGGATCGCAGCGAGGAGCTTGCGAGCTTCGCTTATCTCGACGCCGAGCCGCCCGAGGCGGTTGCGACGGCGCGCGCGCGCGATCCGCGTGCGCTGGCGCTCGGCTGGCGCGCGCTCGCGGCGAAGGGCGCGATCGCCGCGTCCGGCGACCGCGCAGCCTATGACGCGCGCCGCATCGAGGCGGGCGTCCCGGAGGGCGGCGTCGACTTCGCCTATGGCGACGCTTTCCCGCATGAGGCCAACATGGATCTGCTCGCCGGCGTCGACTTCAAGAAGGGCTGCTTCGTCGGACAAGAGGTCGTCGCGCGCATGCAGCATCGCGGTCTGGCGCGAAAGCGCGTCGCCCCTTATCGCGCCGAGGGCGTGGCGCCCGCTCCGGGCCAGGCGATTCTTGCCGGCGATAAGGAGCTTGGCGTCACGGGCTCCGCGGGCGCGGGCCGGGGCTTGGCCCTGATCCGTCTCGATCGGCTGGAGGAAGCGCGCGCCGGAGGCCTCAGCCCCAGCGCCGGCGGGACGCGCCTAGAGTTCGTCGAGCCGACGGGCTGAACGGCTCTGGGGGCAGGGCGTTCGTTCCAGCGGAAAGGATGGCTCGCCCGCCCGCGCCGTGCTATCTCCGCAAGCCGATGGAAAGCTGGACGCCGATCCCGAAGGCTGCGATCTACCCGGGCTTCGCCTTGAGCCTGTTTCTCGGCCTCGCCGGACCCGCTCTCGCGCAGAGCGCGGACGACGCGAGTTACGTCGCCTCTGCTCCGGCGTCGGACTCAGGGCTGCGCGATCTCTGCACCGACCGTCCGCCAAAGGCCAATCTGCCCTGCACGGTGGACGCAGGTCACTTCCAATATGAGTCCGACGTCTTCAACTGGACTCGCGCGGTCTCCGGCGGCGCGACGACCGACACGTTTCTCTATTCGAACCCGACGCTCAAGGCTGGCGTGACGAGCACGCTCGACCTGGAAGCGAATATGGCGCCCTTCGAGCGCGTCGTGACCAGGAGCGCCTCCGGCCGGCAGACGTTTGCGGGCGTCGGCGACCTCTACTTGCGCTCCAAGCTCAATCTGGCCGGTCCGGACGGCGGCGACGCCCAGGCTGCGGTGATACCCTATCTCAAGGCGCCGACCGGCTCGCCGGGGATCAGCAATCGGGCGGTCGAGGGCGGCGTGATCGCGCCCTTCTCCTTCGCGTTGCCGCAGGGCTTCACCCTGCTGTTCGATCCCGAGATCGACGTGCTCCGCAACGCCAATGATTTCCGCCGCCACGCCAATATCCAGTTCCTCGGCAATCTCAGTCATGCGCTGACGGATAGCGTGACCGGCTATGTCGAGCTCTGGGGGCAGGCGAACGCCGATCCGGCAAGCCCCAGCAAGCAGGCGTCGCTCGACCTGTCGCTCGCCTGGCTCGCCTGGAAGAAGTCGCCGAGCCTGCAGTTCGATGTCGGCGCCAATATCGGCCTGACGTCCGCGACGCCGCGGCTGCAGCTCTATCTCGGCGTGTCGCAGAAGTTCTGAGCCGGCGCCGATTGGACGGGCCCTTCGGCGAAGCCGTCGCGGCGTCTGGACGCTTTTGCGCCGCGGATCAAAGACGCTATTGTGCGCAAAAGAAGGAACAGGCCCAGGGACCCTATAATGGCGTTGAATGAGAACGAGCTGCCGCCGCGCGAGGCGATGGACTATGACGTGGTGATCGTCGGCGCCGGACCCGCCGGCCTCGCCGCCGCGATCCGCCTGAAGCAGATCAACGCCGATCTTTCCGTCGTCGTCATCGAGAAGGGCTCCGAGCCCGGCGCGCATATCCTCTCCGGCGCGGTCATCGACCCGATCGGCCTCGACCGGCTGCTGCCCGGCTGGCGCGAGCGCGACGATCGCCCGCTGAAGACGGAGGTCCGCGAGGACCAGTTCTTTCTCTTCAGCGAGAAGTCCGCGATTCGGCTGCCAAATTTCCTGATGCCGCGGCTCATGAACAACCATGGCAATTTCATCGGCTCCCTTGGCAACGTCGTGCGCTTCCTCGCCGCCGAGGCAGAGGGGCAGGGAGTCGAAATCTATCCGGGCTTTGCGGGCGTCGAAATATTGTACGGCGAGCGGGACGAAGTCCTAGGCGTCGCGACGGGCGACATGGGAGTGGCCAAGGACGGCCATTTGAAGGACAGTTTTACGCGCGGCATGGAGCTGCGCGGCAAATACACGCTCTTCGCCGAGGGTGCGCGCGGCTCGCTCACGAAGCAGCTTCTTGCGAAATTCGCGCTGGAGCAGGGCCGCGAGCCGCAAAAATTCGGCATCGGCTTCAAGGAGCTGTGGCGGATCCCGAAGGCCCGCCACAAGGCCGGCCACGTCCAGCACTCCTTCGGCTGGCCGCTCGACAATGACACCGGAGGCGGATCCTTCCTCTATCACTACGATGAAGACCTGGTCTCGATCGGCTTCGTCGTGCATCTCAACTACGCCAATCCGACGCTTTCGCCTTTCGACGAGTTCCAGCGCTTCAAGTCGCATCCGCGCGTCGTCGCGCAGCTCGAAGGCGGCGAGCGCCTGTCATATGGCGCCCGCGCGCTGACCGAGGGCGGCTGGCAGAGCGTGCCGAAGCTCGTATTCCCGGGCGGAGCGCTGCTCGGCTGCGCCGCGGGCTTCATGAACGTGCCGCGCATCAAGGGCTCGCACAACGCCGTGCTGTCGGGAATATTGGCCGCCGACCACCTTGCGAAAGCGATTGCTGAAGGTCGCGCGCATGACGATGTGAAAGAATATGACGCCGCCTGGCGGGCGTCGGAGATCGGGGGCGATCTCGAGCGCGTTCGCAATGTGAAGCCGCTGTGGTCGAGCTATGGCCTCTATGTCGGCGTTGCGCTCGGCGGGTTCGACATGTGGACGAACGAGCTCTTCGGATTCTCGCTCTTCGGCACGCTCAAGCACGGCAAGCCCGACCATGCGGCGTTGAAGCCGCTGAGCGAAGCGTCGCCAAAGATCTACGGCAAGCTTATGGCGAAAACCGTCTTCGACAAGCTCTCCTCGGTCTTCGTCTCGAACACCAATCACGAGGAGGACCAGCCGGTCCATCTGCGCCTGACGGATCCGACGATTCCGATCCGCGAAAACCTGCCGCGCTACGGCGAGCCGGCGCGGCTCTACTGTCCGGCGGGCGTCTACGAGGTCGTCTATGGCGACGAGGCGACGAGAAGCGATCCGCGCTTCGTGATCAACGCGCAGAACTGTGTGCATTGCAAGACTTGCGACATCAAGGATCCGGCGCAGAACATCACCTGGGTCCCGCCCGAGGGCGGAGGCGGGCCGAATTATCCGGGGATGTGAGCGGACGGCGGCGGCGAGGAGGCGTCATGCGAAATTCCGGGACCTGCCCGAAATGTCAGGGGAAGAAGATCGTTCGCGTTCCGGGCAAGATCGGCGAATGGGGCGCCGGCAACGTCATCCTGGCGGGAATGAGCCTCTTCAGCGCCGTCGGGGTGACGCGCTATATCTGCGCCGCCTGCGGCTTCAGCGAGGAGTGGATCGACTCCGCCGCGGACACCGCCAAGATCAAAGCGAAATACGCGGGTGAAGAACGCCCGAGAGACGAACAGCGCTAAGACGCGTCAAATACAGGCTGATTGCGTCGACTCTTGACAGAACGACTATAAAGGCGCAATTACATTCGAGGCTGATACGGCCCGCCGCTTGCGCCCCCGTGGGGGTAAGGTGAATGTATCGATCCGCCTCGGGTTTTTCCTTTGCCGAGCGAAGCGTCAGCAATGCAAGCGCCTGACCCCCTAGCGATCGCTCAAGCGAAGGAAAGCACATGCGCGATTATCGCGACTCGAAGGCTATTGCGCACAGCCTGCGCGAGGCCCTCGCCGCCCGCTCCGTCTCGATCTCTCACAGCGACAGCCTTGAGCTCGTGGCGAAAATTCTCGGGTTTCATGATTGGAACGAGCTCAGCGCGAAAATTCGGGCCTCCGACGGCGCCTCTCGGCGCAAACGGGTCGGCGACGGGGACGCGTTTGAATCGCCGATGCTTGCAGTGCGGGATCTCGTGCTGTTTCCCGGGCTGGTCTTTCCTCTCTTCATCGTTCGTGAGCGCTCCAAGCAAGCGATCGAAAGAGCCCGCGGCGACGACAACCGGGTGGTCGTCGTCGCACAAAGGAATGCCGGCGACGACGCCCCTGCGTTGGAAGGCCTTCATCGCGTGGGCGTGACCGCCCAGTTGCTTGACGTGATGGCTCTCCCGAAACAGAACGGCGTGAAGATCCTCGTGAAGGGGCTTGAGCGCACGGCGCTGCTCGGGCCGGGATCCCATGCGGGCACTACGGCGGAATGCACAGCCGTCGAGGAGAGTCGCGCTCATGCGCCGGAGGCGTTCGCGCTGCGCGACGCCGTGCTCGAGCAAATCCGCGCGCAGCCGCCGGCCGATAATTATGCGCTCGAGTTCTTCGCGGCGCTCGACACGCCCGGGTCCTTTGCCGACTCGGCGGCCGCCCATTTGCGCCTGTCGGTCGCCGAAGCGCAGGACCTGCTGGAGACCTTGGACGTGGTCGCGCGGCTGGAGAAGCTTCGCGCCAAGGTTTCTGCTCTTGGGGCGGCGGCCGTCACTTAGCGGCCGGCGCCACTAAGCGCTTCGCCGAACAAGGCGCAGCATTTCTCGCGACCAAATGTCGATGAGCCTCGCTCTCTGCGGATACAAATGCGTTTTCGCGCGCCACGTGGCGACGCAAAAGCGCCGCGACGACGCCTCACGTGCGGTAGAACAACACGCGTCCAGACGGCGCCGACGTCAACAGCAACGAGAAATCACGGAGATTGCGGGTCAGAACGGTTTGTCCTTGCTCCAAAGCTTGAAGGAAAATCGTCGCGTCGTTGACCAAAGCGCAGCGGGAGTCTTCGCGGGAGCTTCGCGCGCGCTCCACCGTTCCCGAAAGCATGCCGGCTTCGCCGCAAACCTGCGGGGAGGGCGCGTTGAGACGATGAGCCGGAATATCGAGGATCACGCCAGATATCTCCTCCAACGCGGCTTTCGTTCCAGGATGATCGGGATCCAGTCGACCGAAAAGATGGGTCAATTCGCACAGGCACACAGTTGAATGGTTTATCAAACGGGCGTCAAGGAGCGACTTGGCCGCCTGCGGCAGGCTGCCCTGCAAGATGTCGATGTAGACGCAAGTGTCGAGCAACAGCTGGCGCCCGACATCGACCTTCTCGCCGACGTAGTCCAACTCGTTGCAGATGCGAGATTTGATCGCGCGCTGCGGATCGATGCGCCGCAGGGCCCGCTGGAGATCAAAATTCAAGATCGAGGCTTTTGTCGACGGAGCCTTCACGCGCCAAAAGCTTGGCGGCAAAATCGTCCTCGAGCGCGACGCAAGCCAACGCGTATTCGAGCAGCTCGCTGTCCGATTGGATTCCGGAGTTCGCCTTTGCAGCTTCGATCAGCGGCTGCCGGATGCGCGCGGCGATGCGCCCGTTCTCGCCCGAAAGCAAGCCGGCCGCCCGCGCCGTCTCAATGATTGCGGCGCGGCGGCCCAACGAGATTGTCGGACCGAGCTTCTTTTTGGGGGACACGCGCGCAACCATGGGGCTGTCTCTGCTTGTTGAACGGAATTACACATTTGTACAACAATTGTGTCATCCGAGCAAGTCGTTCGCGGTACTCGCCCCGCTCGGATCACATCACATACAACCGGTCCGGCAGCTCGTCCTTCTCCTTGGGCGGAACATGCGGGGCGAGGAGGCGCGCCGCCTCCTCGATCGCCGCGATGTAGCCCTCGGCGATCCGCCCCTCGCGCAGCTCGCCGCGCAGCAAGTCGAGCGCGGCCGCCCATTCGGCTTCGGTGATCTTGTCGGCGACGCCGACGTCCGCGACGATGCGCGCATAGCGCTCGGCGAGCGAGGCGAAGATCAGCACGCCGGCGCGGTTGCTGGTGCGCCCCACGCCGCGCGTGAAGAACTGCTCGACGGCGGCGCGATGCGCGCAGCTGCGCTGGACGCGGCGCGGCGTCAGCAAGGAAACGATGGCCGGCGATGAGAGGACGAGCGCCGCGACGATGAACACCGCGATCTGCAGCTCCAGCAGCCAGCGCACCGGCCAGTGCGTGAAGAGGACGAACGGCCAGGGCGTCGCCAGCGCGACGAAAGCCGCCCAGAGCACCGGCACGTAAGAATAGTTGGAGCAGCGTCGCGCCAGCACGCAGACGATCTCGGCGCCGGTGCGCCGTTCAGCGGCGCGGATCGCCTCGGCGACGCGGGCGAAGTCGCTCTTTGTGATCGGCATCACCAGTCTCCCGAGGCGCCGCCGCCGCCCGACGAACCGCCCCCGCCCGTGAAGCCGCCGCCGTCGCCGAATCCGCCGCCTCCGCCTCCGCCCAGCCGCCGTCGGAGAAGCCGCCGCGGTAGCCGCCGCCGGGCGGCGGGATGAAGATCATCGGTCCGCCGCCGCCCCGCCCCCGCGAGTTGCGGGACATATAGAGCAGGATGAAGATGAACAGCATGAACAGCAGGAACGGCGCGAACTCGTCGAGCGGGTCGCTCTGCGCGGCCGCGCGCTTCGTCCATTCGCTCTGATCGGAGGAGAGCGTGTCGATGATCGCGTCGACGCCGCGCTCGACGCCGCCGGAGAAGTCGCCGCTCTTGAAGCGCGGCGTCATGGCGCTCGTGATGATGATCTTGGAGACCGCGTCGGTCAGCACGCCCTCGAGGCCGTAGCCGACCTCGATGCGCGCCTTATGCTCGTTCGGCGCGACGAGGAGCAGCACGCCGTTGTTCTTCTTGGCGTCGCCAAGCTTTGCGGCTCGAAACAGCGCATTGGCGTAGGATTCGATGTCATAGCCCTGCAGCGAATTGACCGTCGCGACGACAAGCTGGATGCCGGACTTGTCCTCGAGATCCTTGAGCTTCGCGGTCAGCGCCGTCCGCGTCGGCTCGGCGATGACATTCGCCTCGTCATAGACGCGCTGCGTGATCTGCGGCAGGTTCAGCGCCGCCAGCGCCAGCGCGGCGGAGATCGAAAAGATGAGCGCCAGCGGCAAGAGCGCGCGGCGAATCATGGGCGTTCGGCCTCGGCCTCTGCGCAGCGCTTGCAGCGCCCGGCGATCTCGACGACGCTCGCGCCGGGGGAGAAGTCCTCATGGCCGGCGAGCGCCGCGAGTTCGCGCGCAAGGGCCGGCGAGGTCGCCTCCCTGACCTCATGGCAGGCGTCGCAGATCAGGAACACGACCGGCTCGCGCGCGCCATGCTCGTGATCGCAGACGACGAAGGCGTTCTGCGAGGCGAGCCGATGCGCGAGCCCGTGCTCCAGCAGATAGGCGAGGGCGCGATAGACCGAGATCGGCGCGGGGCGCTTGCCGGCGTCGTCGCACATGAGCTCGATCATCTCATAGGCGCCGACGGGTTTTTTCGCGCGCGTCAGAATCTCCAGCGCGCGGCGCCGGGCGGGCGTGAGGCCGCGCGAGGCGGCGAGCGGCGGACGGGGGTGGCGGCGCTGGGTCATGCCGCAGGAGTATAGGCCATTTTTGGGCGCGGCGCGCGGGGCGCGTCCGCCCCCTCTAGAGGGCGGCTCGCCGAAGCTTTGCTCGATCAGGACCGCTGCCTCGGCGCGCGGGCTGACCGAGGACGAAAGAGTGCGGCTGAGAAAAATTCACGATGGGGCTCGGCCCGCCGGAAGAGATTGAAAGTCGCCATATGAACATGTCGTACCTCTCACGGGGGCCTTTGCTACACGGTCGAGTTTCTTCAAGGCCCAGTCCTTGAGACAACCGTTGAGACAACCCTCTTGACAAACAATGCAAATGCATTACCCCTAATCCAACTTTATCGGGGTGGCGTGGCGTCGGAGACCATCATGGCGAGTGTTGGCGAGGTGCTGCGTATTCCCGCGACGATCACGGATCGCGGGCAAACGACCGTCCCTGCTGCGATCCGCAAGATGCTCAAGCTTGGCAAGCGCGGCAAGGTCGAGTTCAGGGGCATGGCCGATGGCACCGTGGTCATCGCGCGCGTGGCGGACGAGAACGAGATCACAGGCGATGATCCCGCTCTCGCCAATTTTCTCTCCTTCCTGGCGAAGGACATCGCGCAAGCGCCCCATCAAATCCGGCCCGTTTCCCGCGATCTCGTAGCGCGCGGCAAGGCGCTCGTCGAAGAGGTCGAGGTGGATCTCGAATCGCCGCTGCCGGATGACGACGGTTGAGCGAGGCGCCGATCGAGATCAATGGCTGGGCCATCTATGCGCATCCGCTGTTTCTCGACCAGATTGAGACGCTCGTCGAAGAGGTCGAGGAAGCAAGCAAACAAAATCCGTCGACGTATAAGAAGAAGCGCGCGACGAAACTCCTCGCGGCGATCCTAAAGGTCGCCTTTGAGGACATTCCGAGCGACCCGAGGCGCGCCGTCTACCGCCAGGGCGCCACGCTCGGCGACGAATATAAGCATTGGTTCCGAGCAAAATTCTTGCAGCAATTTCGGCTGTTCTTCCGGTACCGGGAAACCAGGACCGCGAAAGTGATCGTTCTCGCGTGGGTCAACGATGAAGAGACGCTGCGGGCATACGGGAAAGCCAATGACGCCTACGCCGTGTTCCGGAAAATGTTGAAGAATGGCCGCCCTCCGGACGACTGGACGGCGCTGCTCGCGGCCGCAAGCGAGGAGAGCGCTCGCCACCGGCTGAAGCGCGCGCGGTGACCTTTGAAGAGCAACATCGGCGAGGCTTGGCGTATCGCGACGCAGGCCTTCGCGCGTTTAGCAATGGTTAACTAAGATCGTGGCTGGTTACAATTCGGTGCGTCGCATGGCGCGTCGCGCTTCTCCCTTCGCGCAAGAAGGGGACGCCGCTTCGCGTCAAAGCTTCTTCGTCGAAAGGGTCTCGCCAGTGAAAAAACACGTCGCCGTGCTCATGGGCGGGCTCTCCGCCGAACGCGAGATTTCGATGCGCTCGGGCGAAGCCTGCGCCAAGGCGCTCGAAGGCGAAGGCTTTCGCGTCACCCGCCTGGATGTGGACCGAAACGCCGCGCAAAGGCTCGCCGAGATCAAGCCCGACGTCGCGCTAAACGCCCTCCATGGCAGATATGGCGAGGACGGCGTCATCCAGGGCGTGCTGGAGCTGCTCGGCGTCCCCTACACGCATTCGGGCGTGCTGGCTTCGGCCGCCGCGATGAACAAGGAGGTCGCAAAGTCGATCATGGCGGCGGCCGGCGTGCCCGTGCCCAAGGGACGCGTCGTGCGTCGGCTGGACGCGGCCAAGGAGCACGTCCTGCCGCCTCCCTACGTTCTGAAGCCCGTGGCGGAGGGCTCCTCCTTCGGGGTGTTCATCGTGCGCGAGGACCAGCGGCATCCGCCCCAGGAGCTCACGCGCGCGGACTGGGCGCATGGGGAGCTCATGCTCGCGGAGGAGTTCATCGCCGGGCGCGAGCTGACCTGCGCCGTCATGGGCGATCGGGCGCTCGACGTGATCGAGATCGTCGCGGCCTCGGGGGGCTGGTACGACTATGAGGCCAAATACGCGAAAGGCGGCTCGAAACACATTCTTCCCGCAAATCTTAAACCGAATATTTACCTAAAAGTCCAAGAGTTGGCGCTTGAGGCTCACCGTGCTTTGGGGTGCCGCGGCGTCAGCCGCGCCGATTTCCGCTTCGATGACCGCCCCGATGGAACGGGCGCGCTCGTCGTCCTGGAGGTCAACACCCAGCCCGGAATGACGGAGACCTCGCTCGTGCCCGAAATGGCCGCCCATGCCGGGTACTCGTTTGGCGAGTTGGTCCGATGGATGGTGGACGACGCTTCCTGCGATCGCTGAAAGAGCGACTCTCGGCGCCCCTGGCGCCAATGACGCCGTACGCCCTAGCCGTCGCTGTCCCCCCAGGCGCCTACGCTCCGCCCGCCGACCAGCTCTCCCGCCATCCCCCGAAGCAGCCCGCCACGGCGGCGCGCGGTGGGAGACTCGACCGTTGGTCGGCCATTGCCGCCAAGCCCGGGGTCGGCGCGCTCGGGCTTGCGATCCTCTTTGGCGGCGCGCTGGGCCTCGGCTTCGTCCACGGCGGCGGCTATGACGAGCTGCTCGCGGAGGGCGGCGCGCCGCGCGACATCATCGCGCGCGCGCTCGGCTTTCCGTTGAGCGCGGTGACGATTTCCGGCCAGGCGCGGTTGCGCGAGAGCGAGATCATCGCCGCCGCCGGGGTCGATCCGCAGGCTTCGTTGCTCTTCCTCGACGCGTCGGAGACGCGTCGCCGCCTCATGGAGCTCGCGCTCGTCAAGGACGCGCGGGTGATGAAGCTCTATCCCGACCGGCTCGTCATCAACGTCACGGAACGCGAGCCCGCGGCGCTATGGCAGAACGACGGAACGATCTCGATCGTCGCCGCGGACGGCACGGTCATCGACCATCTGAACGATCAGCGCTTTCTGGGTCTTCCCTTCGTCGTCGGCGCGGGCGCGGAGAAGCGGCTGCCGGAATTCGCAGCGCTCTTGGCCGACCTCGGCGACTTCGCTCAGCGCGTCAAGGCCGGCGTGCGGGTCTCGGATCGGCGCTGGACGCTCAAGATGACGAATGGCGTCGACGTCAAGCTGCCGGAGCGCGACCCCGGGGCCGCCATCGGCCTGCTGCTGCGCCTCCAGCGCGAAGCGCGCATTCTCGACAAGGACATTCTGTCGATCGACCTGCGTCTGCCCGATCGCGTCGCGGTCAGGCTGACCGAAGAGGGGGCCGTGGCCTTCGCCGCCGCCAACCCCCGCAAACCCGTGAAGAGTGGCGGTAAGACATGAGTCAGTCGGTCGTGAAGCGCCTGAAGCAGCTCCCGCCGCAGCGCGCGGCGACGGTGGCGACGCTCGACGTCGGCACCTCGAAGATCGCCTGCGTGATCGCGCGGCTCACGCCGCGCCGCGACCGCGCGCAGGGCGACTGGCGCACGCATCGCGTCAATGTGCTCGGCCTCGGGCTGCAGCGCGCGCGCGGCGTCAAGAACGGGCTCGTCGTCGACATGGACGAGGCCGAAAGCGCCATTCGCAAGACCGTCGACGCCGCCGAACGCATGGCCGGGCTGCGCATCGACCGCGTCATCGTGACGGCGTCGGGCGGCAAGCTCGCCTCGCAGCATTTCGCCGCCAAGATCGCCATTGGCGGGCGCGAGGTCGCCAATTCCGACGTGCATCGCGTGCTCGAAGCCTCGGCGACGCATCCGCTGACGGCCGGCCGGCTCGTGCTCCACTCGCTGCCGACCGGCTTCTCGCTCGACGGCGTGAAGGGCTTGAGCGAGCCGCGAAACATGATCGGCGAGGAGCTCGGCGTCGACCTGCACATCGCGACCTGCGACCAGGCGGCGGCGCGCAACCTCATGCTGGCGGTGGAGCGCGGGCATCTCGCGATCGACGCCGCCGTCGCCGCGCCCTATGTCGCCGGACTCTCGGTGCTCGAGCCCGACGAGGCCGAGATGGGCGTCGCGGTCGTCGACATGGGCGCGGGCTCGACCTCGCTCGCGGTCTTCGCCGGCGGCGCGCTCGCCCATGTCGACGCGGTGACGCTCGGCGGCAACCACGTCACGATGGACATCGCCCGCGGGCTCAACGCGCGTCTCTCGGACGCCGAGCGCCTCAAGACCTTTCACGGCGCCGCCATCGCGTCGCCCTGCGACGATCGCGAGACCGTCAGCTTTGCGCATGTCGGCGAACGCGGCGAGCATCCCATGCATGCGCCGCGGTCGCAGCTCGTGCGCATCATCCGCCCGCGCGTCGAGGAGACGCTGGAGTTTTTGCGCGAGCGTCTGGCGAAGTCCGGCTATGGCGCGGGCGCCGGCCGGCGCGTCGTGCTGACGGGCGGCGCCTGCCAGCTGACGGGGGTCGCGGAATCCGCGCGCCGGATTCTTGGCGGCCAGGTCCGGGTCGGGCGGCCGCTCGGCGTCACGGGCCTGCCGGAGTCGGCCTGCGGGCCGGCCTTCGCCGCGGCGCTCGGCGCTTTCGTTTATCCGCAGGTGGCGGGACGCGAATATTTCGAGCCTCATCGCGAGCGCAAGCTCGCGAGCGGAGCCAATGGCTACATGTCGCGCGTCGGACAATGGCTCATGGAGAGTTTCTGATGGCTTGCACGACGCAGTTGGGATCGAGCACGCCACTGGCGGAAGGGGAATGCGCCAAGGACCGGCTTCGTCGCGTATTTCGCGGCGAAGCTCCGAGGCGAGATTGGTTGGACGCGGCAGCGCAGCCCGAGCACCGAAAGGCCTGAAGATTATGAGCATCACTCTGAGAGCCCCCGAGTTGAGGGAACTGAAGCCGCGCATCGCCGTCGTCGGCGTCGGCGGCGGCGGCTGCAACGCCGTCAACAACATGATCGCCTCGGGCCTTTCCGGCGTCGACTTCGTCGTCGCCAACACCGACGCCCAGGCGCTCACCTCCTCGCGCTCCGAACGCGTGATCCAGATGGGCCTGCAGGTCACCGAGGGACTCGGCGCGGGCGCGCAGCCGGAGGTTGGTCGCGCCGCGGCTGAAGAAGCTCGCGACGAGATTCGCGAGCATCTCGCGGGCGCGCACATGTGCTTCGTCACCGCCGGCATGGGCGGCGGCACCGGCACGGGCGCTGCGCCCGTCATCGCGACGATCGCCCGCGAGATGGGCATCCTGACCGTCGGCGTCGTGACCAAGCCTTTCCATTTCGAGGGACAGCGGCGGCTGCGCATCGCCGACCTCGGCATCACCGAACTCTCGAAATGCGTCGACACGCTGATCGTGATCCCGAACCAGAACCTGTTCCGCATCGCGACCGAGAAGACCACCTTCGCCGACGCCTTCGCGATGGCCGACCAGGTGCTCTATTCGGGCGTCGCCTCCGTCACCGACCTCATGGTCAAGGAGGGGCTCATCAATCTCGACTTCGCCGACGTGCGCTCGGTCATGCGCGGCATGGGCAAGGCGATGATGGGAACGGGCGAAGCCTCGGGCGAGCGCCGCGCGATTCTCGCAGCCGAAGCCGCGATCGCCAATCCGCTGCTCGACGAAGTCTCGATGAAGGGCGCGCGCGGGCTGCTGATCTCCATCACCGGCGCGAACGACCTCACGCTCTACGAGGTCGACGAGGCGGCAAGCCGCATCCGCCAGGAAGTCGACGAGGACGCTAATATCATCCTCGGCGCGACCTTCGACCCGTCGCTCGAGGGCGTCATCCGCGTCTCGGTCGTCGCGACGGGCATCGATCCCGCGGCGATCACGGCGCAGGATCCCCTGGCCGAGCTCAACCTGAGCGACGAGACGCGGGAGCGGCTGCGCGCTCAGATTCAGAGCCAGGCGCAGCGCACGAATGAAGCGCGCTCGGCGCGGGGCGTCGCCCAGCCTGCGCAGGCGCAGATCTATGCCGAGCCGACCCCGGCGCGCATCGAGGAGGCCGCGCCGCAAGAGCTGGACTACTCGTCTGCGCACGCGATCGAGCCACAGGATTATGCGGAGCCGGCCTATGAAGAGCCGCAGCCTTCGGCTTATGGGGCGGCCGCGGCGCATGGCGTGCATATCGAGCCCGTGACGCCCGCGCGCCCGTCCTATGCCGAGCCGCCGCGCGCCCCGGCCCCGCCCCCGCGCCGCAGCGCCGAGTTCGACGCGCCCTACGTGCCTCCGGCGCCGGAGCAGCCTCTTCGCGCCATGCGCATGCCGCAGATCGAAGACTTCCCGCGCCCCGTGCAAGAGCAGATGCGCCAGGCGCGCGACGCCAACGCCTCCGACGCGCGACGCCGATCCATCTTCGAGCGCCTGGCGTCCTTCGGCGCCAGCCGTCAGGAGATCGCCGCGGCCGAGGCTGCGCAGGCCCCCGCGCCGCCGCCCCAGCCGCAGCGGCCCTATGTCCCGCCGCCGGCGCACAGCGACTATGCGAAGCGTCCGGCTCCGGCGCAGGCGCAGCCGGGAGGTCTCGACCCGCTCGGGCGACGTGCGCCGACGCGAGGCGTCGAGGAGGATCACCTCGAAATCCCGGCGTTCCTGCGCCGCAGTTCGGGCGGTCGCGAGTGACAAAACGCAAGAGCCCGCCTTCGGCGGGCTTTTTGTCGACTATTTGGCTTGCGCCAAGGGCGCGGGCAAGCGGACGCGCGTTTGTCGCGACCCGTAGTACTCCCACGCCTTTTCGTGTCCGAGATAGAGGAACGGCCCGGCTATGACGCCGAAGGCCGAGAGCGCCAGGGCGGTTGGGACGTCGCGCACGAAGACGTAATTCGTCGTGAACTCCGACACCGTGGCGAAGACCCGGAAAGTGACCGTCTTCATCAGCGCCCGATCGATCGTGAACCGCCCTCGCGGCGCGGGCGACGCGGATGCGAGCTTTTGACCCTCGACGGAACCGCGCCACAGGCCCATCTTGCGCATCGCGGCGGTCCCGAACTTGTTCCAGGCCGTCTCGTGCAGAAAGTAGAATATCGGACTCACGACAAGCGAGAGCGTCGAGAGACCCGCCGCCGCCGCCGCCTCGCCAATAACGGCATAGTTCCAGCTGAAGTCGAGGCCCGTCACGAAGACGCGATAGGTGATGGTCTTGGCGAGCGCTTGGCCCGGAGCGAAGCTCGCGGGCGTGGCTCCGCGGGGGGCGGGCGCCGCGGGCTTCGACGCCGGCAGGGCGAGCAGCGGCTTGAGCCTGCGCCGCAGCCTCGGGGCCCATCTCGGCGCGAGCGCCGCAGCGGCGCCGATGACGACGGCGGGAATCAGCGCCGCCTCGATCGCCGCAGCGCCGACGCCGACGATTCCGACCGTCGCGGCGAGAACGGCGACATCGCCGGATATTCCGGAGACCGCGCGCTTCGGTCCGGACCTGCCCTTCACGGCGACTTTGGATTTCGACACGGCGCCTCCCCGTTTTCTTGAAGGTTTGAACGCAAAGCCGCGACATATGCATGACGCCGGCGGCCGCGGCGCTTAACGGGCTCCTGCGGACAGTCCGTCCAGCCATCCGCCGAGCGCGAAGATCAGCAGGCCGACCAAGCCGCCGACCAGCGTCCCGTTGATTCGGATATACTGCAAGTCCCGCCCCACGCTGAGCTCCAATTTTTGCACGAAGGTCTCGCTGTCCCAGCGGCGCACGACCTCGGAGACATAGGCGCCGATCTCGGCGCGGCGCGGCGGCAGCGCGCGCAGCGCCATGAGGCGGATGCGGCGGTTGAGCGCCGCGGTGAGGCTCGGATCGTTCGAAAGCCAGCTTCCAAGCCCCGAGAGCGCGGCGTCGATTCCCTTGGCCACGTCGTCTCCGCGAGTCGACAGATCGGACAGCAGCCGCGCCTCGATCTTCGACCACAAGAGATCGGTTTGCCGCAGGAAGACCGGATCGGAGAGCACCCGCGCCTTGATCGCTTCGCCCTCGGCCCGCATGTTTGGGTCGGTGGCGAGAGTCGCGATGAAAGTCTCGATCGACTTCTGCAATTCCCGCCGCCAGGGATGCGTCGGATTGCGCATGTTCGAGAGCGAGCCGATGAGCCCGGCGACGACGCGCTTCACCAGCAGCGCGTCGATCCACTTGGGCAGCCATCGCGGCGCCTTCTTGGCGACTCGCGCTTCGATATCCGCCTGATTGCGCAGCAGCGCGTCGCCCGCATAGACGATGGCGCGGTCGAGCAGCGCCTGCGCCTCGCCCTGCGCCCACAGCGTCTCCAGCACCTGCGCGCTGAGCGGCGCGATTGGAACGGATTGCGCGCCGCGCCGCGCCACTTCGTCGACAACCTCCCGAATGCGGTTCTCGGGGACGATCTTGACGAGCTCCGGCAGCGCGCGCCCGCAGAAGGCGGCGATCTTGCTCGAGTTTTGCGGATCCGCGAGCCACCTCGCGACGGCGCCGGCGATGTCGAGCTTCGCAAGCTTGTCGTTGACGGCGCAGCGCGTGAGAAAATTCGTCGAGATGAAGCGTCCAAGGGCGTCGGCGATGCGCTCCTTGTTGGCCGGGACGATGGCGGTGTGGGGAATCGGCAGGCCCAGCGGGTGGCGAAACAGCGCCACGACGGCGAACCAGTCCGCGCAGGCGCCGACCATGCCGGCTTCCGCGAAGGCGCGCAGATAGGGAACCCAGAGCGCATCGCTCGCGATGACCTTCGTCGCGACGAAGAGGGCGGTCATCGCGACGAGCAGCAGCGTCGCCGCCAAGCGCATGTGGTCGAGCTCGGCCTGTCTCTGGTCCTGCATCCTGATTCCCGCGGATCGCCCGTTGCGGGCCTTATGCCACGCCGGGCGGCGCGATGCAGCCGCGCTTCGGCTCGTGGACGGGTCACGGGGGCTACTCGACCTCCGCAAGCGCCTGCGCTAGGGCGTCTTCGCCCGGCTCCACGAAGCTCGCGTCCTGCGTCCACACCAGCACGCAGCGCACCCTCCTGCCGGGATAGAGCGGCGCGACGGCGGCGCGATAGAGCGCGAGCTGCCGCAGTTCCTGCGCGCTTGGGCGTTCGCGCGGCGCGCCGGTCTTGAAGTCGGCGACGATCGCCTCCTCCGCTGTCACGGCGAGGCGGTCGATGCGCCCGACGATGTCGCGCGGGCCCCGCGGCGTCTCGACTCGCGCGGCGATGTCGACCTCCGCCATTGACTGAGCGCCAAATAGCGGCGCGAGCGCGGCGTTCTCCAGCACGCGCAGAACCGATTCCGCTATCGCCCCTCGTCGCGGGTCGTCGAGGCCCGGCGCGCGGCGGCGCAGGAACGCAAGCGCCGCGTCGCGCCGACCTTCGGTTGGCGCTTGCGGCAGGTGTTGGAGAAGCGCGTGCGCGAGTCGCCCGACGAGCAGCCGTTCGGCCTCGTCTTTCGTTGGCCTTGCCGTCGCCGGAGGCGGCGCGGAGTCGGCGCCGGCGAGCGCGCTCGAGGGTCTCAGCGGCGGCGGGGGCGGAGTCTCGGGGGGCGCGGGCGCGCAGGCAAAGGGCGGGATCTCGATCGTGCGAGCGACGGCGGCGGCGCCGAAGGCGCTGAGCGGGGCCGGCGGCTCGGGACTGCGCAGGATCGTCGCGCCGGGGTCATCCGGATCGGGGACCTTGTCGAGCCAGGGCTCCAGCGCGGCGCGGATCATCTCGTGCCAGCAGCCTTCGGCGGGGCCGCGGCTGCCATGGTAGCCCGCGACATAAAGCCGCTCCTCGGCGCGCGTCAGCGCGACATAGAGCAGACGGCGATACTCCTCGCGGTCGGCTTCGCGCTCAGCCTCCCGCGCCCGCGCCACGGGCTCCGGATCGTCATCCTTGCGGGGCGACCAGGCGAGGCTTGCGGCCTCGTCGTCGTCGTGGTCGCGCAGCTCGAAAATCTTCGGGTCGTGCCGGCCCGAGGGCGCGCCGCAGGTGTCGGGCAGGAAGACGATCTTGGCTTCAAGCCCCTTCGCTGCATGGGCGGTCATGACGCGCACCTCGCCGCCCGCCGCCTCCATGTCGCGCTTGATGGAGTGGTTCAGCCCCTCGACGCTCGCGAGGAACCCGGCCAGTCCGCCGGCTTGCCGCCGCTCATAGGCCAGCGCGAGGCGCAGGAATTCGTCGATGGCGTCATTGGCCTCGAGCCCGAGCCGCGCTACGAGCCGCCGGCGGCCGCCGCCCGGCCCCAGCGCGCGCGCGAAGAAGTCAAAGGGGGCGCGCTCCCGCGCGTCGCGGCTCCAGTCCGCGAGCTTCTGCGCCGCCTCCTTGTGGGCCGGAGCCTCCGAGGCGGTCAGCGCCTCATGGAGCGTTCCCCGACGGCGCGGGGCGATGGCGAGCAGGTCGTCGTCGTCGAGTCCGACGAGCGGCGATTTCAGCAGCGTCGCGAGCGTCAGATCATCTTCGGGCAGAAGCGCCGCTTTGCCGAGCGCGCAAAGATCCATGACGGCGATGTGATTGGCGAGATCGAGCCTATCGGCGCCGGCGACGGGGATGTGCTGCTCCTTGAGGGCGCGGATCATGGCCTCGAAAAAGGCGTCGCGCCGGCGCACGAGGATCAGCACGTCGCCCGGCGCGACCGCGCGCGGTCCTTCGGGTCCCTCGACCCAGGCGCCGTTCTCGGGCGCAAGCAGGCTCTTGATCTTGCCGGCCACTTTTCTGGCGACCGCGACCGGCGGATCGTGCTCGGAGGCATAGTCCATGGGCAGGCGCCAGTCGGTCGGTTCTTCGGCCTTGGCGGCGCCGATCGGCTCCCAGATCTCGACGAGCCCCTTGGTTTCGCTCTTCAGCGCCCTGTGCTTCGGCGCCGGCTCTTCCTGGTCGCTGGAGAGGCCGCGGCGGTGATCGGCGTGAGCGAAGACGCGGTCGACGCATTCGAGGATGACCGGCGCGGAGCGAAAGGAGAGATCCAACCGGATTTCTTCGAATGGCAGCGCCGCCGCGCCGAAGCGGCGCTTGAAGTCGCGCCGCATCTCGTCGAATTTTTTGGGCGCCGCGCCCTGGAACGAGAAGATCGACTGCTTTTCGTCGCCGACCGCGAAGAAAGTGCGCCGCCGGCGCGCGCCGCCTTGGGCGAATTCGGCGCCAATCGCTTGCAGGATCTCCCATTGCGGCGCGCTCGTGTCCTGCGCTTCGTCGAGCAGAACATGGTCGATCTGCTGGTCGAGCTTGTAGAGCACCCAGGAGGGGTTGGAGCGGCGCAGCAGGATGCACATGCGCTCGATGAGATCGTCGAAATCGAACAGGCCAAGGCGGTTCTTTTTGCGCTCGTAGTCAGCGAGCACGGCTTGACCGAGCTGCGCGAGAGCGAGCGAGCGTTGGAAGAGCGCCGCAGCGCGGCGTTTCGCGATCAGCGGCGTCAGCCGCGCGCGCTCGGCTTCGAGCTCGGCGAGAAGGCTCTCGTCCTTGCGGCAGAGGTCCTTCGTGATGATGGTTCCCTTGCCGCCGCGCGGCTCGCCCTTCTGCGTGAAGAAGACCAGCAGATAATCGTCGATGCAGACGCTGCGCGGCGCAAGGCTCGCCGCAAGCTCGAGCTGCTCGCCACGCTCGTTGTCCCGCGCGCTCCCTCTCCGCAGCCGTTTGGCGAGCGCCCTCCAGCTCGCGGACGGGATGCCGCCGTCGATCATCTGCGCCTCGATCGCGCCGAGCGTCTCGCTGTCGCTCAGACCCAGCCGGCGGCGCAGATCACGCGCGTAGTCGGACGGATCATCGGCGTCGCCCAATGCGCCGCGGAAGTCGAGCAGCTCGGCGATGAGGCCTTGAAAGCTCGCGCCGCTCGCCCGGCTCGCGACCTCCGCCACGCTTTGCTGAAGCGGGTTCGCCGCATCGCCGGCGCGCTCTAGCGCATCCCGGCGCGAGTCGGCGAGCAGCTCGGCGCGTTCGAGCTCGTCGAGCACGTCAAAGCTCGCCGGCACATTGGCCTCGAAGGGAAAGAGATGCAGCGTGCGCTCGCAGAAGGCGTGAATGGTCTGGATCTTGAGCCCTCCCGGCGTCTCCACGGCGCGCGCGAAGAGCTTTCGCGCGAAGTCGCGGTCAGTCGGGTCGAGCGGCCTGCCGGTCGCCTCGATCACGGCGCGGTCGAGGGCGTCGTCGTCCATGAGCGCCCAGCGCGCGAGATGGTCGAAGACGCGCGCCGCCATATTGGCGGCGGCCGCCTTGGTGTAGGTGAGACACAGGATGCGTGAGGGCGGCGTGCGCGCGAGCAGCAGGCGCACGACGCGCTGCGACAGCACATGCGTCTTGCCGGATCCCGCATGCGCCGAGACCCAGGCCGAACGCGCCGGGTCCGAGGCCTTGTGCTGGCTCTCGCGCGTCTGCAAGGGAATGGAGCGCCGCGCGCTCATGACGACGGCCCCGTTCTCCTCGCCGAAAGACAAATCCTATTCATTATCGGCTCCATCCGCTTGCCGCCCCAAAACAATTCCGCCGCGATTCCGGCTGGCCGCAGCTGCGCATAAGCGACCCAACGCTTCTGCTCTGCGTAGCAGGCGCGAGCCCTCAGGTCTCCGCCGCGCCGGCGTCGCGCGACCACTCCTTGAAGCGCGCGAGATGATCATAGTCCCCCACGCGCGACTTGAGCTCCACAAAGGGCCGCGATGGATAGGAGCGGTTCTCCTCGCGGAACTGGTTCAGCAGCTCGACGAGCCGCCCCGCGTGCTCGGCGACGAGTTCGCCGAAGGTCGTGTCCTTTTTGGGCTTGATCCAGACCGGCTCGCCGTCTCCCTCCGTGGCGTCGCCGATGGAAAGATAGCCTGCGTCCGCAGTTTTGTAACGCCCGACCTCCTTGAATGCGCCGGCGGCGATCATCGCGGCCTGCAGCGTCAGCTGCGGCGCGAAGCCGACGAGCACCTGAGGGTTCGACGGCGGCTTGCCCGTCTTGTAATCGAAGATGTGCGCAGCGCCGGCCTCGTCCACTTCGATGCGGTCAGCGCGCGCCGTGAGGCGGAAGATCGAACCGTCCGCAAGCTTGATTTCCCAGTCGCCAGCCTCTTCGACGAAGATCTGCATGTTCAGAGCGCGGCGCGCCTTCTCGAACAGCAGCGCATGGTCGAGCCCGGCGACGACGCGCGGCCACTTGAAGGCGCGAAACTCTGGATCGCGCAGAAAGGCCGAAAGCTCGCGCCGCGCGCGTTCGACGAGCCGCGCGCCCGCGTCCTCGGGCGGCGGCCCGTAGGGATGCGCGCGGATAAAGTCTTCGATCGCGGCATGAATCGCCGTGCCCATCTCGCGCGCGCCGAGCTCGCCGCCGAGCGGATCGAGCGGATCGAGCCGCAAGATGCGCTCGGCGTAAATCGAATAGGGATCGCGGCGCAGCGTCTCGATGCGCGTGACGCTGAGCTGCGTCGGCCGCAGCTCCAGCCTCGGGCGCGGCTCGGGGCGCGCGCAGCTCTTGAAGACCTCCGGCCGATCCAGCGCGCCGGCAGTCGCGAGCATGGCGTCGCCGCGCTTCTTGCAGGCGGAGAAGGCGTCGCCCGCAAGCGCGCGCAACCGCGTGACGAAGCGCGACGCCACCGTCGGCGCGCCGTCGCGCTTGATCGCGCGGGAGAGCACGACGTCCCGTGCGCCGAGCGCCATCTCGAAGTCATGCGCGCTCTGACCGATGCGCCGCTCCGGCGGCGTCAGCCCGAGCTTCGCGCGCATGCCGCGATTGAGAAAGGCGCCGGCTTCCGCTTGCGGCGGCCAGACGGACTCGTCGAGTCCTGCGAGCAGCAAGAGGTCGGCGTCGATGAGGCGCGCTTCGAGCGGACCCAAAATTTTGAGGCGCGGGTGGGCGCGGCGCGGGCCGTGCACGATGGTCTCGAACAGCAGCTGATCCAGGAAAGAGGCGAAGCCGGCGGCGTCGAAGTCGAGCTCGACCTGCGCGGTGGCGAGCGCGTCGAGCAACGCAAGAAGCTCCTCTGCGCCCACACCGTTCGCGGCGGAATCCGCGCCCGCCGTCACGGCCTCAAGACTCTCGCGCAGGGATGCGACGCGTCGTGCGAGCGGGATCTCGCCCGGCTCCGCCAGCAGCGGCGCGAGGCTTTGGTCGAGCCGGCCGAGCAGATCCTCGACCTCGCGCCGCCAATTTTCTTCCGCAAGGCGCTTCAACAGGGGCTGCGCGTGCTTCTCGTTCGCCCGAGCAACCGCCTCCGGAACGCGCGCCGCCCAGCCGTCGCCCTCCCCAGGCGCGGCGCGCAGCAGGGCGATTTCGACCACGGGCGCGAGGCGCGCGACGGTCTCGCGCGTGAGGCCGAAGGCGACCAGCGGATGCGCGAAGAGCGCCGCCAAGGCGACCGCAGTCGCGCCATTGGCCGCGATCGCCGAAAGCTCACGCGCGAGCGCGCCGAGCGGCGTCGCGCCGAGCGGCTCTCCCCCGGAGTCGTCGATCTCGATCGCGAAACGCCCGAGCTCGGAGGCGACGCGGCGCGCGATCTGGCGGTCGGGCGTGACGAGCGCCGCGGTCCGCCCGGCCGTCTCCAGCGCCTCGCGCAGATAGAGCGCCAGAGTCAGCGCCTCCAGACGTTCGTCCGGCGCCTCGACATAGGCGACGCCCGCGAGCGCCGCGTCGAAGCCTGCGCCCTCGGACTCGCGGAAGGCGCGCCAGCCGTCGGCGCTGTCGGCCGGGCGCAGCGCCTCGGACACGAGCCGCCGTCGCGCGGATTGCGCCGGCGCCGGCGCGCCGAGCTCGCGCACCTCGTCGCGCTCGATCTTCATGATGCGCAGCAGCCGCTTGAGCATGGACTGCGGATGCGTGAAGGCGGGCTCGCAATGCTCGCCCACGGCGTCGCCGATGTGCTCCCAGCCGCGCGCGTCGAGCGAAAGGTCGAGCCCCGGCAGCACGACCGCGCCCTGCGGCAGGCGCGCTATGGCGCCGAGCAGCCGCGCCGTCGTCGGATTGGAGCCGGTCGAGCCGAGCGCGATCACCGGCGCCGCGGCGCCGGGGCCTTTGAGATTCCTGATCTGCGCCTCGATGAGCGCCTTGCGCCGAGCCGCGCCGTCCACGAGCCCGCGCTCTTTGAGCATCGACGGCCATTGATGCAGCGCGATTTGCAGGAATTGGCGCGTGATCGCCCAATATTGGTCGAACCCCTCGTCGACGAGTCCGCCGATCGCCGCAGGATCCACGCCCTCGATGATGAATTCGTCGACGAGGGCGGCGAGCTCTTTCGCCAGCGCGCAGGCGATGGCGGCCGATGGCGAAACCAGGAAGCTCTCGCGCGTGTCGAAGGTGGGCGCGCCCGAGGCGTCGACGGAGACGATCGCATGCTTGAGCGAGCGCGCCCAATGCAGGGTGGGCTGCGCTAGCATGAGGCGGCGCTCGATCTCTTCGATCGCCGGGGCGAGGCTCGGGTCCAAGGGGTCTGACTCGTCGAGCGCCAGGAGCGCCTCGTCCTGGTCATCGAGCGCGCCCAGCGGTCTGATGCGCGGCAGCAGAGCCGAAGGCTTGTCGAGCCCCCGCGCGAACTCGAACGCGAGCGCCCGGCCGGCGCGCTGCGTCGGCACGTAGATCGTCAGCCGGGCTAGATCGAGCGGCGCGCTCTCGCGGGAAACGCCCGGGAGCAAAGCGCCCGAGAGCAGGGCGTCGACGAAGGTCGAGAGGAAAGCGACGCCCGGCGGAATGGAGAAGACATGCGCGGTCATGCGGCCTTATAGCAGGGCGCTCCGCGCCTGTGTCCGGGAAAAGGCCGGCGCCGCCGATGGCTTCCTTATCCCCGCGGCGTGCCCCATATTGAGCCCCATGCCGACGCCGCCCAAGAAGCCGAGATCCCCCGTTCGCGCGACGCGCGCCAAGGCGGCGAAACCCGAGGTTACGCCGATCGAGCCGCATCTCGCCGCGCTGCTCAATCCGGCGCTCGTCGAGCGCCCACCGGGCTTCGAGGAGGCGCCGCAGGCCGCCTATGACGCCGGCCCCGTCACCGGCCTTTCGGCGGAAGAAGCCGCGCGCTACGGGCTCGCTGCGCCCGAAGAGCTGAGGGGCGGCGCCACAACAGACTGCGGCGTGCAGGCGACGATCGACAGCCTCGACGAGCTGCTGCGGCTCGGCGACCCGAATATCCGCAACAAGGCCGCCTGGACCCCGCATCGGCCGGAGCGTCCGCAAAAGTCCGAGGGCGGGGTCAAATTCGACCTCGTCTCCGAGTATGAGCCCTGCGGCGACCAGCCGGGGGCCATAGACGAGCTGGTCCGCGGGATCGAGGCGCAGGAGCGCGACCAGGTGCTGCTCGGCGTCACCGGCTCCGGCAAGACCTTCACCATGGCGCAGGTCGTCGCCCGCACGCAGCGCCCGGCGCTGATCCTTGCCCCCAACAAAACGCTCGCCGCGCAGCTCTATGGCGAGTTCAAGAGCTTCTTCCCCAACAACGCCGTCGAATATTTCGTCTCCTATTACGACTACTATCAGCCCGAGGCCTATGTGCCGCGCTCCGACACCTATATCGAAAAAGAGTCGTCGGTGAACGAGCAGATCGACCGCATGCGCCACGCCGCGACGCGCGCGCTGCTCGAGCGCGACGACGTCATCATCGTCGCTTCCGTCTCCTGCATCTACGGCATCGGCTCGGTCGAGACCTATACGGCCATGACCTTCGGCGTCACGCTCGGGGAAAAGCTCGAGCTGCGCCAGCTCATCGCCGATCTCGTCGCCCTGCAATACCGCCGGGTCTCGAACGACTTCATCCGCGGCACGTTCCGCGTGCGCGGCGATACGGTCGACGTGTTTCCCGCCCATTATGAGGACCGCGGCTGGCGGATAAATTTCTTCGGCGACGAGGTGGAGTCGATTTCCGAATTCGATCCGCTCACGGGCAAGAAGACCGTCGATCTCGAATTCGTGAAGGTCTATGCGAACTCGCATTATGTGACGCCACGCCCGACGCTCTTGCAGTCGATCAAGAACATCAAGGACGAGCTGCGCGAGCGTCTTGAAGAACTCAATCGCGCCGGGCGCGTGCTGGAGGCGCAGCGCCTGGAGCAGCGCACGCGCTTCGATCTGGAGATGATGGAGGCGACGGGCTCCTGCGCCGGCATCGAGAATTATTCGCGCTATCTCACGGGCCGCAAGCCCGGCGAGCCGCCGCCGACCTTGTTCGAATATCTGCCCGACAATGCGCTGGTGTTTGCCGACGAGAGCCATGTGTCCGTGCCGCAGATCGGCGGCATGTATCGCGGCGACTTCCGCCGCAAGGCGACGCTCGCCGAATATGGCTTCCGTCTGCCCTCCTGCATGGACAATCGCCCGCTGCGCTTCGAGGAGTGGGACGCCATGCGCCCGCAGACGGTCTGCGTCTCGGCGACGCCCGGCGACTGGGAGCTGGAGCGCACGGGCGGAGTCTTCGTCGAGCAGGTGATCCGTCCGACGGGCCTCATCGATCCGCCGGTCGACGTGCGCGAGGCGCGCAGCCAGGTCGACGATCTGCTGCATGAGGCGCGCGTCACGAGCGATCTCGGCTATCGCGTGCTGGTCACCGTGCTGACCAAGCGCATGGCCGAAGACCTGACCGAATATCTGCACGAGAACGGCATTCGCGTGCGCTACATGCATTCGGACATCGACACGATCGAGCGCATCGAGATCATCCGCGACCTTCGTCTTGGGGCCTTTGACGTCTTGGTCGGCATCAACCTGCTGCGCGAGGGCCTCGACATTCCAGAATGCGGGCTCGTCGCGATCCTCGACGCCGACAAGGAAGGTTTTTTGCGCTCCGAGACTTCGCTCATCCAGACGATCGGGCGCGCGGCGCGCAATGTCGACGGTCGCGTGATCCTCTATGCGGATCGTGTGACGGGCTCGATGCAGCGCGCGATCGACGAGACCGACCGCCGGCGCAAGAAGCAGCGGCGCTATAACGAGGAGCACGGCATCACGCCGGCGTCGATCAAGCGCGGCATCGCCGATATTTTGGGCTCGGTCTATGAGCAGGATCACCTGACGGTGGACACCGGAGTCGAGCTGACGCCAGGGCATAATCTTGCGGCCGTGATCGCGGAGCTCGAGAAGAAGATGAAGGCGGCGGCGGCGGACCTGGCGTTTGAAGAGGCTGCGCGGCTGCGCGACGAGATCCAGCGGCTGCAGAGAGCCGAGATCTTGGCGGAAGGCGGACCGCTGAAGCATCTGTCGAGCGCGAGGCGCGAGGCGGCCTCGGCGATGGCGGGAACCCGGGCGCGAAAGCCGACCGACGCCGACATGGGGCCGCACAACTTCGGCGGCGGCGAAGCGCGGCCGCTGGCGCGGCCGATGCCGCGATCGACGATGGGCAAGCCTGGGACGCGGGCGGTGAAGGGGAAGAGCAAGTGAGAGGTGTTGATTACGTGCCTTTTTTCGAAGCGTATTGGCCGTGGATGACGCCGTCGCAGAAGAATGGGGACGCTTAAGCGCGCTGCGCACGATCCCGGTCGTCGATTCCTGATGGCCGCGACGGCGCGCCCTTGCCGCCCGGAAGCTGCAGAGCTTTGCTGTTTCAGCGCCGCCGGCCCGAGCTTGACAGAGAGCGCCTCATGTGAGGGATGCTAGGCGCCTCGAAATTTAAACGGGGCGTCGGCGATATGAACTCGTTTGGTTGGGCGCGGCGGCTAAAAGGAAGCGTGGCCATCATTCTTGACCCGGCGACCGAATCGCGCGGACGCCGGAGCGGCGGCCCGGCTTTCTTTCAACCGGAGCCATCTTCATCTCGACGCGCGCGCGCCATCCGATCTTGCGCCGCCGCGCTCGCCCTCTCCTTCGTGGCGCTCAGCTCGGGATCGACGGCGGCGCGCGCTGAGGACGGCGCGCCGGTCAACCCCCCCGAAGTGGCGGGCGCTCCGGCGTCGGCGCCGATCGAGCCGAGCGGCGAAGATGGCGCGAGCTGGCAAGATCCCTATCCGCCGGCGCCGGACGAAAACGACCCTGCGTTTCTGGGCCAGAAGTGGCATCCGGGCCCGCTGGTCGACGGCAAACGTCTCGAATACCTGGCCAGGGTTCCGAGCGGCGACACCGCGGCCATGCCGCTGATCGTCGTCGGCGGCGCAAACGATTCCGATGTGCCGCTGCCCCCGCAGGTCCAAGATCGCGCGCTCGTGCTGCTCATAGGAGCGAGCTCGACCATTGAACAGGGCGGCGAGCGAAACGCCTGGCTCGCCGAAAAGCTCGAGGCCGCCAGGACTCACGAGCCGCGCGACCCCGGCTGCTCGCCGGCGTGCCCGGCGTGGAAGTTCGTTCCGGCGGAAGCGATTCGGGATGTCCTCGACGACTTTGCGGCTCACGTCCGCTTCGCCCACGATCGCGTGCAGATGCTGGCGACCATCTACGCGCGTCTCGTTGTCTATCGCGCGCTGGATCCGATCCTGCAGTCCCGATTCGCCGGGGTTGCTCAGGGGACCTACGTCGAATGGCAGCATGCGGGCTGTCCCGACGCCGCGAAGCCCACCGCGTCTCCGCCGCGAATCTTCTTTTCCTGGGGCAAATGCGACGCGACATTCTGTCCGACGACGGCGTGCATGAACAACTTGCGTGATCTCGGCTATGAGATCGATCCCGCGAGCAAGGGAGAGGCGACGCCCGACGCGTGCGCGTGCCCGGATCCGCCGACGCGTCCGCACGCGCTCCTCGCGCGCAAAGGCGCCTGGGACGCGACTTACGAGTGGCTGCTTTCGAACAAACGCAGGTGAGCCTTCCGCGCCTCGCTTCTCTCCCTTCGAGCCGACGCCTGGGAGGACCGGACACGAGGCCACGGACAACAGCTCGGCGCGGCAGTTTCTCGATCCTGATCGGCAGGTGGCGAATTCCGACGCAAGCCGGCGGGGGACTCCGATTTGACGGCGGCTGGAGTTCCGAAATCGAACATGTCCTCGCATTCGCAGTTATGTTGCGATGCGGGTCGCGCGCATGGATCAGATCGCAGCGGGAAGGCGCTCTGAGCGCCGGTCCGGAAAGGACCGTCGAAGCCGGAGCGTTCTGAACGAGCTGATTTGCGGCGTGGCCCCTTGAGCGTGGCCGCGCCGCAGTGACCGCCAAACGGAGGGGCGGCGCTCGCGTCACGCCGAACGCCAGGCGGCGCCGGGAGCAAGACGAGATTGCCTGACGCCTCCTTTGCGGAAGGCGGAAAAAGAGACTTCAAGATGGATGCGAGCGCGCAGAGAAGCTTCGAAATCAATTTCGGTCCCGTGCATCCTGTGGCGCATGGGGTGCTTCGTCTCATCCTCGAACTCGAAGGCGAGGTCGTCAGACGAGCGGATCCGCATATCGGGTTTCTGCACCGCGGCGCCGAAAAACTGATCGAAGAGAAGACCTATCTGCAGGCGCTCCCCTACTTTGATCGCCTGGATTACGTGGCTACGCCGTTTCGATCAGTGATGGCGACGATGGCGGCTTTTGCGCGAGCCCCCAGACCTGGACAGGAAAAAGCGGGTCATTCTCCAGCCGGTGCACGGCGTTATGAGAAGGATCGTAGGGAGTCCATTGGCTCAGGTTGGCCACGACGACGGGAAGGTTTCCCCAACTGAAGGTCCTGATCGACTCCGGCGCGAAGCCGGCTTCCTCGAGGAAATACTTCAAGCCCGTGTCGGTCCAACGCGTGCAATCGATGGGGTCGTCGTGACGTCGAACCAGGAACGGCACGCTCAAATAGAAGTATCCGCCCGGGCGCAGCATTTGCAGCACGTTGCGCGCGGCTCGGTAGGGGTAGCGAAGATGCTCCCACACTTGCTCGGCCAGCACGATATCGAATTGGTCCGGCAGAGGCGCTTCATCGATGTTCAATTCGTCGATGAAGGCGCTCTTGTAGGATCGAAATCCGGCAGTCCGCCAGCGGCCGCCCGATATCTCCAACGCGTCCATCTCGTGGACCGGCGCCGCTGTCGTCACCAGCTCCCAGGAGCGTGCGTTGAGTTCTACTCTCAGCCAGCCCAAACGCCACTCCCCTACTGACCCCGCTCAGAAATCACCAGCCTAACGCCTCCAGGACGCCGCGCAGATGCTCGACATCGACGCGCCAGCTCTCGGAAGCAGGGTCCGCCGAGAAGCAAACAAAACCGTATTGCAGCCCGAGCGCGTGCGCCAGATGCATATAGCAGCGATCCCAGAAGGGAGATCGCCCCAAGGAGTTGTCGGGACGCAGTTCGAGCACGATCGCGCCATCGCCGGCGAAGACGCAGTTGGTGAGGCCGGCGCCATGCGCGCCGACGATGATTTCCGCTTCGGCGTATTGCGCGATCTGGTCGAAGTAGGACAAAGACGCGTTGACGACGACGTCGAAGCCATAGCTGCGTTTCAACAGCTCGATGACGTCGTCCTCGTTCTGCACGGGGCGAATGATCGAATCCCTGCGGCTGACGTACAGGCGCTTTCGTCGAGGCAGACGGCCGGACAGGTTTTCCGGCTGGCGCCGTTCTCCAGCCATGGTCACGGCGATTTCTTCCTCGATCGCCGACCCTCTCACGATTTCTCTCAACCTGTCACGATAGGCGCGCAGTCGCCGGCCCACGAAAGGAGAGATCCACGTGGCTTCGAAGTTGCTCGACATCAGCGCCAGCCGCTCGCATCTGACGTAAGCATCGCCGATCTCCCTCACGTCTCGCGGCGATATCCCGATCGCCTCGAAGGAGGCCGCCTGAAAGGCGGAGAGGCGGGGAACGAGCCAGGTCGGACGCAGATGGCCGATCCGGGAGTGCAGCTCGATCACCCCCGGCAGGCACTCGGCGTGCCAGTGATAGTAGTTGGCGCACCATTTGCTGCCCGCGAGCACGGCAATCCCGGAGATCTCGGCTTCGGCTCTTACGGCGACCTCGCCGTTCCAGGTGGCGAACTCGTCGCCGTCCTGGGCGGCGAATGCTTTCTCCTCCTCGGGGGGGTTGTAAAAGGATTCGGCGTCAGCCAAATCCGGGCTGACGAAAACACCGCAGGTTTCCGGCATGACGATCGCGGCGTGGTACAGCCGGCATTGCACGGCGCCGGCCTTATAAGCGTCGGAATAGGCGAGGGTTCTCACGAATTCGGGATCGACGCCGGGCGCGGCGCTACGCACGAAGGGCGGCGCGAGCCGGACCAGGCGCGGCGGATCGATTTCGAAGGCGATCGCCTCATGCTTCGATCTTGCGGCGAGAGAGCGCAATCTCGACTTGGGCTCCAGCCTCTTGCTGACGGGCCGGATCTTCATGCGCGTTTCGCGGTCGTCGCAGGAGCGATGACCAGTTCGAAGGCGATTATCAAGCGTTCCAGGGGGCCGAGCTCCAGCGAAATTTTGTCAGACCGAAAAAGACCTATGCTTCGTCCCGCGTTTGGCGGCCATGCCCCTTGAACGCGAAGCGATCTATGGCCTGGGCCCTCAGACAATTCTTTCATCCTCTTGAGCCGCCTCGTCCCAATCAGCTGCCTGCTTCGTTTACTGAATTCCCCTTTCTCCTTTTGGCGATTTTTGCGCGCCTGTCCACACGCGATCAGCTCTGGCGCCCCGTCCCCGCGCGCCGCGGCGGATCGCGTCAGAGCCGGAATGTAGACTTATCTGCCGACTGAGCCATCAGCGTTACTTTCCGGCAGAAAATTGTAAAAATTCTTCAAAGTATTTCCTGATTTTATTGTTGCCAACGCCTCGTTCTCGCCTTAAAGACCATGCATACAGAGACACGAGCGTTGGCGGAGACTCATCGCAGACAAAAGCTGCGATCCGCAAATGACGCGTGTCCCGACGCAGGATCAATGGCTGCGCCTGCGATTTCTGTGTGAACTCCGGCGGCCCTGCCGCCAACCAAACTTCTCTGAAGGAAAAGCCGTGCTGAGACCTCTCGCTCTGGCAGGAATAGCTGCGCTTGTGCTTACCTCCACCCCGGCCAGCGCGCTGGACATTACAGCCAACGACTATGGCGGGGAGGTGGGACCATATGCGTCGCGCGCCAAGCGGGCCGATCGGCGCGGCGAGCCGGTGCGCTTCGGCGATGTCGAATGCGACTCGTCGTGCACCCTGTTGCTTGCGGCGCGCAACGCCTGCGTGTCGCCGAATGCGGTCTTCGGTTTTCACGCGCCCTGGTACGGCACGCCCCAGCAGGGGGTGGTCGACCCGCGCATGGTGGAAGTGTTCGCGAGCTCCTACAAGCCCGCCCTGCGCCGCCTGTTTTATCAGCATGTCCGCAGCACCGGCGGCGCGGCGCCCGGGCCGCTCCTGAAGCTCACCGGCGCGCAGCTCGCTTCGCTGGGCTATCGCCTGTGCGGCCAGGGCGAGACGGTCGTCGCCTCACGCGCGCGTCCCGCGGCGCGCTTCGGCCCGGTCGAGCCGCATGTCATGGCTCAGGCGCCGCGCGGCTTCGAGGGGCCTTTCGGGCCTTTCGGTCCTGCGCCCTTCGCGGGGGGGTGGTGAGGCCGCCGATTCTCAGTCCGGCTTCTCGAGGTCCGCGACGGCGGCGGCCAGGAATCGTCCGGCCTCGCCGCCGGAAACCACGCGATGGTCGAAGGTGAGGCTTAGCGGGATCATGCGGTGAACCGCCGGCGCGCCCGCGACCGGCACTACGTGTTCGCGGATGCGCCCGGCGCCGAGGATCGCCACGGTCGGCGGCAGCACGATCGGCGCGGCGTATCTGCCGGCGATCATGCCGAAGTTCGAGAGCGTGATCGTCGCGCCGCGCAGCTCCTCGGGCGGGATCTTCCGGGCGACGACGTCGGCGCGCAAGCGGTCGAGCCCGGCGCGCAGATCAGCGCCGTCCCGCGCGCCGACGTTGCGCAGCACCGGGACGAACAATCCATCCGGCAAGTCGACGGCGACCCCAAGATCGATCTTCTCGAGCACGCGGCGCGCGAGCGAGCCGCTCTCGTACCAGGCGTTGAGGCCCGGCTCGGCGCGGCAGCCGGCGACGAGCGCGCGAATGAGGCGGATCGTCGTATCGGCGCCCTGCGCCCAGGCGTGGATGTCGGCGTCATCGACGATGGTCGCGGCCGCGACCTCGGCCTGCGCCAGCGCCATGCTCTGCGCCATCGCGCGGCGGAAGCCTCGCAGAGGCTCGGCTGGCGCGGTCTCGCTCAAAATGCGCGCGACGCGCTGAATGTCTGTCGCCGTGATAACATCGTCCGGGCCCGTCGGCGTGACCATGGCGAGGTCGACGTTGAGCTTATGCGCGAGCGCGCGCACCGCCGGCGCCGCGCGCACGCCGCCATGGTTCCGCCCGTGCGCGACCGGCGAATCGCGCATGACGCGCGCGCCGGTCTCGACCGCGCCGACGACGGAGCCGGCGTCCGCGAGCTCCTCTGCGCCGACGTCGAAGCCGACGAGCGGCGCGCCGACGCGGACGATGTCGCCCTTCTGCGCGAAGAGCTTTTCGATGCGTCCGGCCCGGGGCGAGGGAATTTCGACGACGGCCTTGGCCGTCTCGACCTCGAGCAAAGGCTCGTCGACCCCGACGGTTTGGCCAGGCTGGACACGCCAGGCGACGAGCTCCGCTTCCTGCAAGCCCTCGCCGAGATCGGGCAGCTCGAAGATCTTCATTGCGCCTCCATGACCTGCTTCACTCCGTCGACGATGCGGTCGACGCTCGGCATGTACTGCCGCTCCAGTTGTGCGAGCGGCACGACGACGTCGTAGCCTGTCACGCGCTTGACCGGCGCCTGCAGAAAATAGAGCCCGCGCTCGCAGATCTGCGCGGCGATTTCGGCGCCAAAGCCCGCAGTGCGCGGCGCCTCATGAACGATGACGCAGCGCCCCGTCTTCTCGACCGACGCAAGGATGGTGTCGAAGTCGAGCGGCTTCAGGGTCGCGGCGTCGATGACCTCGATGTCGATCCCCTCTTCGGCGAGCCGCTCTGCGGCGGTCAGGACATCATGATGCGTCGCGCCCCAGGTGACGACGGTCGCATCGCGCCCTTCGCGCGAGACGAAGCAGGCATCAAGCGGCAGCGCCTCGCCGTCGTCCGCGAGCTCCTCGCGAAACAGCCGATAGAGGCGCGTCGGCTCGAAGAACATCACGGGATCGGGATCGCGGATCGCTGCGAGCAGCAGACCGTAGGCTCGCGCGGGCGTCGAGGGGATCACCACGCGCAAGCCCGGCATGTGCGCGAACATCGCTTCGGGACTCTCGGAATGATGCTCCGGAGCATGAATGCCGGCGCCGCAAGGCGAGCGCAGCACCATGGGGCAGGTGAGCCGTCCGCGCGTGCGGTTGCGCAGGCGCGAGGCGTGATTGATGATGTGGTCGATCGCCGGATAGATGAAGCCCGAGAACTGAACTTCGGCGACGGGCTTCAATCCCATCGCAGCCATGCCGATCGCGACGCCGGCGATGCCGGCTTCGGCCAGGGGCGTATCGATGACGCGCTCGCGTCCGAAGCGCCTGGAGAGCCCGCTCGTCGCGCGAAACACGCCGCCGTTGACGCCTATGTCCTCACCGAGCAGGAGCACTTCGGCGTCGCGCTCCATCTCGTGCGCGAGCGCCAAATTCACGGCTTCGACCAGCGTGACTTCAGCCATGATCGCTTCCCGCATCCCGCGCGAAGCGGCGCGCCTCTTCGAGCTGCGACTGCATCGAGCTCGGCAGCGTCGCATAAAGATGCTCGAACATGGCGTCGCTCGTCTGAGCAGGCGTCGAGAGATAGCGCGCGACCTCGCTTTCGACTTCTTCTCTGCATTGTTCGAGGAGCGCGGTCTCCTGTTCCCTGTCCCAAAAGCCTTTGGCGGCGAGATAGCTTCGCAGCCGCGAGATCGGCTCGCGCGTCCATGCGGCCTTCAAATCCTCAGGGTCGCGATAGCGCGTGGCGTCGTCGGCGGTCGTATGATCGCCGAGCCGATAGCTGATCGCCTCGACGACGGTGGGGCCGCCGCCGTCACGCGCCTTTTCGATCGCCTCGCATGCGGCGACATGGACGGCGAGCACGTCGTTGCCGTCGACCTGCCGCCCCGGAACGCCGGCGGCGAT
>DATHCI010000034.1:0-3594 GCA_035319645.1 Methylocystis sp.
TAGCGCCTCGGCGCCCATGCCGCGCAACGCGTGGCGCGTCGCAACGAGCGGCAGCCCGCTCGCCAGGGCCTCGACCGTCTTGATCGAGAGGCCGTGGCCGCTGATCGTCGGCAGCAGCGCCGCCTTGGCGTTGGCGTAGACCGCGCCGGGATCGGCGACGCGCCCGAGGAACCAGCCGCGGAAATGCTCATGGAGCGCGGCGTCGCGGGCGCGCAGGCCGGCGTCGACGGAGCCCGCGATCTTGACCTCGACGCCAGGCGCCAACGGCGCGACCTCGCGCAAGAACCACAGAACGCTTTCGACATTGGCGGAATTGTTGCTCGCGACGAGGACGATGTCCGCGCCGCCGGGGCCCGTTGGCGGCTCGGGCACAGCGGGGTAGAGCAGCGCATGCGCCTTCTCCGGCAGCAGCGCGCGAAACTCCGCTTCTTCCTCGGCATTGAGGTGGAGCAGCAGGTCGGCCTCGCGCATCAGCGCAAGCTCCTGCGCGAGCATGGCCTCATAGCGCACGCGCGGGTGAAGCCACGGCATGCGCTCGTTCATCAGCGCGAATTGGCGCGCCTGCAGGTCGTGCGTATCGAGCAGGACTCTCGCCTTGCCGCGGGCGAGCCGCAGCGCGATCGGCATCAGAAAAAAGTGGTTGCAGTGGATAAGGTCGACGTCCTGCTCCACGAGCGCCCCTGAGAGCAGTGCGCGCTCGGCTAGCCCAGAGCGAATGACGGCCTGGTCGCCGTGCAGATAGGGCCAGAGCACGTGTTTCAGAAAGCCGGGCCCGAGCACGGCGCGAAAGGCCGCGCCGGCAAAGAAGCGCGGGCCGGCGTCGAGTTCCGGCGTCGCCTCGACGAAGCCGCGCCAGATCCACCGCCGCTCTGGCCTGAAGCCGGGGTCGGTCGCTACCGCAATCGGAAAGACCTCGGCGCCGAGCGCGCGATAGGCGGCGATCTGCCCGAGCACGACGCGATAGGTGCCGCAGCTGTGCCAGGCGGGATGGATAAGCGCGACGCGGCGGCCGGCGAGGGGGTCGATTGGCATCGGCGCGACATAGCCGATCGCGCGAGGGCGGTCGATTGTGCATTGCGTCAGGCCTTGGCTGCGCGGAAACGCGGCCAGCAGTCGCGTCGAAAGGGCGGGAGGCCGCCGACATTTTGCAAAAGACTTTTGCGCCCCGCAAGGAACTGATTGTTATGAGGATGCCGCAACGCTCGCATTGCAGCGCGGCTGGATTGTGGGCAAGTCCCCGCTCCCCGGGCTTTCTCCGCAGTTTCGCCCAATTTCGTGCGACTATTCGTCCGTCGATTCCCCACATGCTACGCGGCAAATGTCCGAAAAGAAGTCGGCCCTCGTCGCAGACCTGTTTGCGCGCAACCGCGGCGATCTCCTGCGCTTGCTGACACGACGAGTCGGGCGCGACGACGCCTGCGACCTGCTGCAGGAGAGTTTTCTTCGTTTCTTGCGCCGCGACCACGGAGCGGAAATCGTCGATGACAACGCCTTTTTGCGCGTCACGGCGCTCAATCTAGCCCGCGACCATGTCCGACGCAGAGAGGCGGAGAAGAACCGTTTCGTGTCCGGCGGTCTCCCGGAGGCGATCGCTGAGCAGGGTTGCAGTCCAGACGAGCGCCTTGAGATCGGCGAGAAGGCGCGGCTGCTCCATGCCGCGATCGAGGCGCTCCCGCCCAAGTGCCGGCAGGCGTTCATCATGCGGCGCTTCCAGGACCTTTCGCAGGACGAGATCGCCGCCCGGCTCGGCGTCAGCCGAAATATGGTCGAAAAGCATCTGCGCCTGGCGCTCGAGCGCATCCGCGCGGCGCTCGATTAAAGTCTCGTGGAGGACCTCCTCTTTTGCGGGCGAGCGCGTCCTATCTTATGAACGCTTGGCGCGAGGCCTCGACCGCGACGCGCGAGCGACGGCGTTTTGCGATGTGGCCGCGAGTCGTATCATGGTTGAAGATCAAGTCCCCGACAGCGATAGCGACGCTCCGCGCACGGCGGCGATCGGGTGGTGGACGCGGCTCGACGCGGGAGCGCTGTCGCCGCAAGAGCGCGCGGAATTTTCCGACTGGCTCACGAGAAGCCCCGAGCACAAGGCCGCCTTCGACGACATTTGCGCCCTTTGGGGCGATCTGGAGGAGCTTCGCTCGTTGTATCCGCCGCCTGCCGCGGCGGCCGTTGCGAGGCCCGGCTTGCGGCGTATCGGCCTTGTCGCGCTCGTCGCCTCGCTCCTCATGCTCTATTTCGGCTTCGACGATCTCCAGATCTTGCTGCGCGCGCGCGAGCGGACCGGCCTCGCCGAGACGAAGCAGGTCACGCTCGAGGACGGCTCGCGCGTCGAGCTCGGACCGCGATCAGCGATCGCCGAGAGCTACGACGATCGACAGAGGTCCGTCACGCTGCTCCGGGGCGAAGCCTATTTCGAAGTTGCGCCGGACGCGGGGAGGCCGTTTTCCGTTTCCGTCGCAGGAGGCTCCGCGACCGCCCTCGGAACAGCCTTCGACGTGTCAACCAACGCCGCGCGGACGGAGGTCACGGTCCTGCGGCATCGCGTCCGCATCGCGAGCGCGGGGGCCGCGGTCGTCGTTTCGGAAGGCGAGCAGAGCGCCTTCGCGCCGGGGATCGCCGCGATCAAACCCTATGCGGTCGCCGTCGACCATGTGACCGCATGGCGGCGCGGGAAACTGATCTTCGACGACAGGCCGCTCGGGGAAGTGGTCGAGGCGATTGGCCAATATTACGCCGGCTACATTCTGATCCTCGATCCGCGATTGAAGACGAGACGCGTCACCGGCGTCTTCGACGCGGGCGACCCAATGGCCGCGCTTCGCGCGATCGAACGGTCGCTCGGAATAAGCGCGATTTATCTCGGAGGTCTCGTGGCGCTGCGCGGCTGAACGAAAAAATTCTTAAAGGGCGACCTCCTTTAGTGGCGCCTCGCCGCGTCCTCTCTCTTTAGAGGCCTCTTTGGGCCCGATAAAGGCGAGGAGCGGGGGCGATGACGCGGCGGACAGGGGGAGTTGGCGGAGTTAGCAGGGGCGGTCGGATGGGGGCGACGACAATCCTGGCGGCGGCGGGCGCCGTGGCGTTTTCGGCGAACGCCCAAAGCGTCAGCGCCCACGCTCGGATCCCAGACCAGGAAATTTCGGCGGCGACGCGCAGCTACGACATTCCGCCGGGCCTTGTGTCGACCGCGCTCAACCGGCTCGCCGACGAGAGCGGCGTGCGGATCATCTACGACGCGGCGCTGACCCGCTCGCTGACGACGCCCGGCCTCAAGGGCCGTCACACCCTGCCGGGCGCCCTCGCCCTTCTCCTCGCGGGCACGGGCCTGAAATACGAGGTCTCTCAGGATGGGAGGTCGGCGTTGATCCTGCTCGCGCAGGCGGGCGGCGCCGCGAACGACGCCGTTCCGCTCGGCGCAACGGCGCTGCCGACGATCGAGGTCGGCGCGGCGCAGCCGACGAGCGGACAAGGGACGCCATCCGACCAAGGTCAAGGCGGGGCAGCGGCCACGAGCGGCGACCAGTCCAGTGGCGGAGCGGGTGGAGGCGCGGGCGGCTACGGCGGCGCGGGCGCGGCGCAGGATCCCTACAACAAGTC
>DATHCI010000035.1:0-14792 GCA_035319645.1 Methylocystis sp.
TAGGGCGACGTTCCAGATGAGCCAGATCGAGCCGCAGAAGGCGGCGACGCCAAGCGCGCCGCCGAGGGCGATAGAAAATCCGCGCCTCCGTCGTCGACGGCGCCTGCTTTTTTCAAGTGCTTAACAATCCCCCAAGCGAAGGCCCCCCAATGCCGTCCAAAGCAGGCCGCCGACCGCGTTCCAGGCGTTCTTGAAAAAACTGTCGTCCACAACGGCCTCCGAGGTCCGAGCCGTAGAAGAACTCTAAAGCCAAGTTCGGCCCGCGCAAAACGCTCAGCCTCTACTCGTCGAAAAGCTGCGCATGCGTGCCCGCGCGGACGAAGACGACGGCGCCGGGCGGCGTGCGATCATCGAGCGTGTAGATCAGCAGAAAGTCGCCGCCTATATGGCATTCGCGGTGCTCCGCCCAGTCACCCTTGAGCGGATGGTCGAGCCACTCAGGTCCGAGCGGGAGGTCGTTCGCGATCAAGAGCAGCATCGCCTCTTTGAGGCGATGCATGTCGTGGCGACCGGAGCGCGACAGGCGTTCCCAATCCTTCAGGAAGGATTTGGAAAAGTCCGCCGCCCGGGGCGGTTTCGCGCGCTTATCTTCCGCAGTCTTTTTCAAGCGCGGCGAACAATTTTTCGGCGTTCGCAAAACGAACGCGACGCGCTTTCAGGATCTCGTCGGCTTCCGCCATCGCCGCGCGGGTCTCAGCGTTCGGAACTTTCAGCTCCAAGGGAAAGGCCTTTTCCGCGACGACGCGGTGGAGAAATAGGCGAACCGCCTCCGACATGGATAAGCCCATGGCGCCGAGCGCCGCCGTCGCACGTTGCTTCGTCTCATCATCCACGCGGATATGCAGCATCGAGGTGCGCGAAGGCATCATCATTCTCCTGGTGAGGCGACTGTATCTCATTTGAGTTGCAGGGTCCAGAAATCTCCATGACTTACGGCCTGCGCGCGAAGAACGCGATCGCCTTGGCCGGCAGATTGGCGGACTCGAACTCGCCAGCGATCTCGAAGAGCTCGAAGCCGATTTGCGGTAGGGCGACGTTCCAGATGAGCCAGATCGAGCCGAAGAAGGCTGCGCCGCCGATCATGAGATTGGCGAGGCTCGGCAGATAGGTCGAGAGCAGCAGGGTGTAGATCCACCAGTTCTTGGCGTCCCATTCGTCGGTCGCGATGGCTTCGAAGACGTCGTCAAGCGGCAGGATGGGCTCCGCGCCGCGCGCGGCCGCGATTCCGTCAAAGAGCTGCACGCCGGCGATGAGCGTCAGCGTGAGGGCGAAAACGATGGCGGTCGTCGCCGCGACGTCGCAGAAGGCGAAGACCACGGGCCACCAGCCACGCTTCCAGCCCTCCGGCGTGTCTACGAGCCCGACAGCCCTCTCCGCGTCGCCGACATGGTTGGAGATCGCCCAAAAGACGAAAAGCGTTGCAAGGAGATAAAACAGCGCCAAGCTGGACCCGCGCAAAACGCTCGCCGAAAATGCGAGTGGCGAACCTCTTATTGGTCGAAAAGATCGGCGGTTCCCTTCTCCCGCTTGCGGGAGAAGGTGGCCCTCGCGCAGCGAGGGTCGGATGAGGGTCCTCTCCGCCCCAACGGGCCTGCGAGCGGCATCGGACGCGGGCAGAGGACGATCTTAGAGCGTTGGAGCTGAGAGAGCCCTCATCCGACCCGCCTTCGGCGGGCCACCTTCTCCCACAAGTGGGAGAAGGAGTCGGCTCCGCTCCTTGCCTAGTAGTTCCGCTCGTCGGTGGAACACGCCAGACTGCCGAGAGCTTTAGACAACTCCGAACGTCACGCCGCCATGACCAAACGCTTCACCGAAGACGAACTCATCGCCAGGCTCTTCGCGCCGATCGCCGGCGCGGCAGGTCTCGGCCTCAAGGACGACGCGGCGTTCCTGCCGCTTGGCGGCGCCAAGATCGTCGCCACCGTCGACGCGCTGGTCGCGGGCGTCCACTTCTTTCCCGACGACCCGCCCGCCGCGATCGCCAAGAAGGCGCTGCGCGTAAACCTCTCCGATCTCGCAGCCAAGGGCGCGCAGCCCAAGGGTTTCCTGCTCGCCCTGGCGCTGCCGGCGGACTGGACCAATGACTGGCTCGCGGCCTTTGCCGCGGGGCTCGGCGAGGACGCCGCCGCTTTCGGCTGCCCGCTGATTGGCGGGGATACGGTGGCGACGCCCGGCCCGCTGACGGTCTCGATCACCGCGGTGGGCGAGGCGCCCAAAGGTCGCTTCGTCTCGCGAAGCGGCGCGAAGCCCGGAGATGCGCTCTTCGTCAGCGGGACGATTGGAGACGCCGCGCTGGGGTTGAGGCTCCGGCAGGGGGAGATCTCCCGCGACATGCTCAGCGCCGCCGCGCGCGCGCGCCTGATGGGTCGCTACCTGCTCCCCGAGCCCCGTCTCGCGCTCGCGCCCGCGCTGCGCGATCACGCAGGCGCCGCGATGGACGTCTCGGACGGGCTGGTTGGGGACCTGGAAAAGCTCCTGCACGCTTCGAATGTCGCGGCGCGGGTCCACGTGGAGGACATCCCGCTCTCGACCGCCGCGCGCGAGGCGATCGAACTGCAGCCCAGTCTCTTTGAGACCGTGATGACGGGCGGCGACGACTACGAGATTCTGTGCTGCGCCGGCGGCGCCGACGCCGGGGCGCTACAGAACCGCGCCGAAGTTTGCGGCGCGCCCCTCTCGCGCATCGGCGATATTATCCCGGGCCCGCCGGGCGCCGCATTTTGCTACAGGGAAGGAAAAATCATAAACTTCAACCACAAATCGTTCTCCCATTTTTGAACCTCTTGAGTCCCCCGACGCCATTGCCGTGGCCGCGGCTTTCTGGCAAAAGGCGCGCGACTTCGACGCGCCGCGATTCTCGCCGGGATCGCGGCCGTTCGCGTTGATGCGGCGCTCAACCTCGGCGAGCCGCGCCGCCGACTGACCGCGCAATGCGGTCCCCGACCAGAGAGGGCCAATCCGCCATGGTGTTGTTTCTAACCATTATCTTCGGGCTGTTGTCCGTCGCCTACGGGGTGAAGACCTCGCAGGAGCTGCTCGCGACGGACCAGGGATCGCAGAAGATGCAGGAGATCGCAGGCGCCATCGCCGAGGGGGCGCAGGCCTATCTCAAGCGTCAGTACACGACCATCGCCTATGTCGGCGGCGCGATCTTCGTCCTGCTCGCCCTTCTGCTCGGCTGGTGGGTCGCCTTCGGCTTCCTGCTCGGCGCGGCGCTTTCCGGCGCGGCGGGCTTTATCGGCATGAACGTCTCCGTCCGCGCCAATGTGCGCACCGCTCAGGCGGCGACGAAGTCCCTCGCCGAAGGTCTCGACATTTCGTTTCGGGCCGGCGCCATCACCGGCCTGCTCGTCGCAGGCCTCGCGCTGCTCGGCGTCACGGTCTATTACGTGATTCTGACCTGGTTCGGCGGTCATGCGCCGTCGGATCGCGTCGTGGTCGACGCGCTTGTGGGCCTCGGCTTCGGCGCCTCGCTGATCTCGATTTTCGCGCGTCTCGGCGGCGGCATCTTCACCAAGGGCGCCGATGTCGGCGCCGATCTCGTCGGCAAGGTCGAAGCCGGCATTCCCGAGGACGACCCGCGCAACCCTGCGACGATCGCCGATAACGTCGGCGACAACGTGGGCGACTGCGCGGGCATGGCCGCCGACCTGTTCGAGACCTACGCCGTGACCGTGGTCGCGACCATGGTGCTGGCGACGATCTTCTTCGCCGGCCAGGCCGGGCTCTCGGGCGCCGTGATCTACCCGCTGGCCATCGGCGGCTTCTCCATCGTCGCCTCGATCGCCGGCACCTATTTCGTCAAGCTCGGCGACGACAACTCTCCGCTGAGCCAGCAGTTCGGACCAATCTTCGCCAAGATCGGCCTGCCGAACACGATCATGGGCGCGCTTTACAAGGGCCTCATCGCCGCGGGCGCGCTCTCGATCGCCGGCCTGTTCCTGGCGACGTTGTTCACGGTCGGCTTGGGCGAGGTCGGCAAGGTCAATGGCGAGGCCGTCTACGGCTATCGGCTGTTCCTTGCCGGCGTCATCGGGCTCGTGGTCACGGGCGCGATCGTCTACATCACCGAATATTACACGGGCACGGGCAAGCGCCCGGTGGTCTCGATCGCGCAGGCTTCGGTGACCGGCCATGGCACCAACGTCATTCAGGGTCTCGCCGTGTCGCTCGAGGCGACGGCGGCGCCCGCGCTCGTCATCGTGCTCGGCATTCTGTTCACCTACAACCTCGGCGGTCTCTACGGAACGGCGATCGCAGTGACGACCATGCTCGGCCTCGCCGGCATGATCGTCGCGCTCGACGCCTTCGGTCCCGTCACCGACAACGCCGGCGGCATCGCCGAAATGTCTGGCCTGCCGAAGGAGGTGCGCCAGTCGACCGACGCCCTCGACGCCGTGGGCAACACGACGAAGGCGGTGACCAAGGGCTATGCGATCGGCTCCGCGGGTCTCGGCGCGCTCGTGCTGTTTGCGGCCTATACGAACGACATCAAGCATTTTGCGGAAACGGGCGTGTCGTGGTTCAAGGGAATCGACAAGGTCGACTTCGACCTCTCGAATCCTTACGTCGTCGCGGGCCTGATCTTCGGCGGCCTGATCCCCTATCTCTTCGGCGGCATCGCCATGACCGCGGTCGGCCGCGCGGCGGGCTCGGTCGTCGAGGAGGTGCGCCGCCAGTTCCGCGACAGGCCCGGCATCATGGAGGGCAAGGATCGTCCCGACTATGGCCGGGCCGTCGACATGCTGACGCAGGCGGCGATCAAGGAGATGATCATTCCGTCTCTGCTGCCCGTGCTCGCGCCGCTGGTGATCTTCGTGCTCGCCTATGTGCTGAGCGGCGGCGACAAGGCCAGCGCGCTGGCGGCGCTCGGCGCGCTGCTGCTGGGCGTGATCGTGAACGGCCTGTTCGTGGCGATCTCGATGACCTCGGGCGGCGGCGCTTGGGACAACGCCAAGAAGAGCTTCGAAGACGGCTTCGTCGACAAGGACGGCGTCAAGCACTTCAAGGGCGGCGACGCGCACAAGGCCTCGGTGACGGGCGACACGGTCGGCGATCCTTACAAGGACACAGCTGGCCCGGCGGTGAATCCGGCGATCAAGATCACCAATATCGTGGCGTTGCTGCTGCTCGCGGTGCTGGCGCGCTAGGATCGGCTTTTTAGCTGACCCGTTGAGGCGGAGGCGACTCCGCCTCTTTTTCTTGGTTGCAATCGAGTATTTGTGCTATTGAAAGAGTTGTGGGAGGCTGCGGAGCCGCTTGATGAGCGGTTTAGTGCTTGAAATCCTGAAAGATCTTCAACGTCAGATGTCCGACGTCAGGGCTGGCATGGCGGTGCTGCCCCGGCTCGAAGCTACGACCGCGACTCTCGTTCGCGCCGTCGCCGGACTGCAGCAGGACGTGCGTATGATCCGCGCCGCGGTCAACGATATGGCTCATACGCGCGTCAGCACCGGCGAGATCGAGGCGATGCACACAGAGCTTGATCAGCTGCGCGAAAGTGTTCAAGAACACGAAACGCGTCTTTACATGCTGGAGCATCCGCACCCGGCTGAGTAAGGCCAGCCATCCTGCGCGCCGCGCAGGGGTCGGTCGGGCCGATTTGAACGCCCTGCCAAAAGGCGCTAGACGGCAAGCGTAAATCCGATCGCAGCCGCAACCAAGCGCCGATGAAACTCTCTCTTTCCTGGCTCAAGACGCACCTTAAGACCTCCGCCTCGCTCGTCGAGATCGTCGAGACGCTCACGCGGATCGGCCTCGAGGTTGAGCACGTCCACGATCCCGCCGCGGAGCTGAAGGACTTCGTCGTCGCGCGTATCGCGCAGGCGGGGCCGCATCCCAACGCCGATCGGCTGCAAGTCTGTTCGGTCGACGCGGGGCAGGGGGCGCCCGTGCAGGTCGTCTGCGGCGCGCCCAACGCGCGGACGGGTCTCCTGTCCGTCTTCGCGAAGCCCGGAACATATATCCCGGGAAAGAAAGTCACGCTCGGCAAAGGCGTCATCCGTGGAGTCGAGTCGCTCGGCATGCTCTGCTCCGGCGCCGAGCTCGGGCTCTCGGACGAGGCGGACGGCATCATGGAGCTGCCGGGCGACGCGCCCGTCGGCGCGGTCTATGCACAGTGGGCGGGACTCGACGATCCGGTCATCGAGATCAATCTCACACCCAACCGCCCCGACGCCGCCGGCGTCTTCGGCGTTGCCCGCGACCTTGCGGCGGCGGGCCTCGGCGAGCTGACAACCGCCCCGCCGCAACCGGTCGTGGGGGCCTTCCCGTGCCCCGTCGGCGTGAAGCTCGACTTTGCGCCGCAGGACGCGCATCTCGCGCCGCTCTTTGCGCTGCGGCTCGTGCGCGGCGTCAGGAATGGGCCGAGCCCGGCCTGGCTCCAGGAGCGGCTGCGCGCGATCGGACTGCGCCCGATCAACGCGCTCGTCGACATCACCAATTTTCTGACCTTCGACCGCGCCCGCCCGCTGCATGTCTTCGACGCGCGCAAGGTCAAGGGCGACCTCGTCGTTCGGAGAGCGACAGACGGCGAAGAACTGCTCGCGCTCGACGGCAAGACTTATAGGCTCGACTCGGATGTCGTGATCATTGCAGACGACGCAGGCGTCGAGTCGCTTGCGGGCGTTATGGGCGGCGAGGCCTCCGGCTGCGACGACGCGACGACCGACGTGCTCATCGAGTCGGCGCTCTGGGATCCCCACAATATCGCGCATACGGGTCGCAAGCTCGGCATCGTCACCGACGCGCGCTACCGCTTCGAGCGCGGCGTCGACCCAGCCTTCGCGCTGCCGGGCGTCGAGCTCGCGACGCGGCTCGTGCAGAAGCTCTGCGGCGGCGAGGCGTCGGACGTTCTCGTGGCCGGCGCCGTTCCCGCGGCGGCGCGCTCCGTCGACTTTCCCTACAGCGAGACGAAGCGCCTCACGGGGCTCGATATTTCGACGGAGGAGTCGGTTGCAATCCTGACGCGGCTTGGCTTCGGGACGGGCGCGCCGCGCAATGGGCGCGCCGAGATCAGGGTCCCGAGCTGGCGTCCCGATATCGAGGGCAAGGCCGACATCGTCGAAGAAATCCTGCGCATCGCCGGCGTGGACCGGATTGTCTCGACGCCGCTTGCGCGCGCTGAGGGCGTCGCGGCGCCCGTGCTGACCCTCGGACAGCGTCGCGTGCGGATGGCGCGGCGCGCGCTCGCGGCGCAAGGCCTCGTCGAGGCCGTCACCTGGTCCTTCGTGTCCGGCAAGGAGGCGCGGCTTTTTGGCGGCGGCGCGCCCTCGCTGTCGCTCGCCAACCCTCTCGCCGCCGAGCTCTCCGACATGCGTCCGAGCCTCCTGCCGGGCCTCGTCGCGGCGATCGGCCGCAACGCCGCCCGCGGCTTCGGGGACAGCGCGCTGTTCGAGGTCGGACAGATCTTTCGCAGCGAGGGTGAGGACGGACAGATCATCGCCGCCTCGGGCGCGCGACGGGGACTTGCGACGGCCTTTACGGAAGGGCGCAATTGGGCGCTCGCGCCAAAGAAGGCGGGCGTCTTCGACGCCAAAGCCGATGCGCTCGCTTTGCTGAGGGCGCTCGGCGTCGCGCTCGGCGGCCTGCAAATCGTTCCAGGCGGCCCCGCCTTTCTGCATCCTGGGCGCTCGGCGACGTTGCAATTCGGCCCCAAGGCCGTCGTCGGCTTTTTCGGCGAGGCGCATCCGGCCGCGCTTGCGGAGCTCGACATCGAGGGTCCGCTCGCCGTCTTCGAGATCTTTCTCGACGCGTTGCCGGCGCCGAAGGCGAAGCCGACGAGAACGAAGCCGCGCCTGGAGCTCTCCGACCTTCAACCGCTCGCGCGCGACTTCGCCTTCATCGTCGACGCGGGCGCGCCGGCCGGCGAGCTGCTGCGCGCGGTGCAAGGCGCGGACAAAACGCTGATCGCCTCGGCCGACGTGTTCGACGTCTATCAGGGGCCGGGCGTGCCGGAGGGAAAGAAATCGGTGGGCGTCGCGGTGACGCTGCAGCCCAAGGAGAAGACTCTGACGGACGCCGAGATCGAGGCGCTGGCGCAAAAGATCGTCGCTGAGGCCGAAAAGAAGGCCGGCGCAGCGTTGCGCGGATGAGGTCGGCGACGCTCTTCATCCTAGCGGTCCTTGCGCTCGCGACGGCCGCTCCGGCGCTGGCGGCTCCGCGCTCGGTCAATGATTGCGAGGAGATCAAGGAGGCGATGGCCTATAACGCCTGTCTCGCCTCCTTCGGCCCGGAGCGCGGCCGCCATGCGGGCGCGGCGAGCGGCGACGCGGCGGTTCGAGGTTATGCTCAAACAAAGGCGGCGCGTCGGAGCCATGGTCCTTCCGGCGCCGGACTTGTTCAACAACGCCGTGGGGGCAGGGTGCACGTGGAGTTCACGCCGCGACACAGCTGAAGCCTTGCGAGAAAGCCCAGGACAATGACGGCGGCTTCGGCAACGCTCGCGATGTCTTTTTCGGGAGGGTGGGAGGAGCGCGCGCTGGTGACGATCGTCTCCTTCGTCGCCGGCTTCGTCGTGGCCCTATTGGAGCGCCTCGTCTTCCATTCTTCTTGCGGGAGATCGCGCAGTTCGCCTGGCAGGTCGCGTTTTCGGCCTTCGGCGCGGCGCTTGTCGCGTTCGTCTACCATGACCTGCGCGCCGCCAAGGAGGGCGTCGACATCGAGAAGCTGATGCGCGTGTTCGCGTGGCGGGGCCGCTCCGAGGCGGGAGCTCCGGGTACGCCGCTCATCTGTCGCTCTTCTCGGAGCCGATCTCGAGCTTGTCCCGTCCGTCATATGCGTAGACCTCGAACAGCAGTGTCAAAAGCTCCTGCGCGATCATCTCGTCGCTGAATTTCTCGAAGGGATAGGTCTTTGAAAAATTCGGTGATCGTCCTGGGTCGGCGAAGCCCGCTGCGTGGAGCTTGGCGAGGCGCTCGGGCGTCAGCACGGCGGCGAGCACCCGCCAGCTCTCGGGCGACTGCGCCTCGCAATAGAGGCCGGGCGGCGGATCCTCCGGCGCGCATTGCAGGTAGCCCGCGCCCGAGTCCAGTGTGAAGAAAACGCGCCGCCGGGTGTTGACGCGCAGGCGTTGAATCTGGAGGGTTATATGAGGTCCGCATCCCGGCAGCCGAAGCATTGCGCCCCGGACCTCACATAACCCTCCAGATTCACCCTCTCGTCGCTTTCGGATAAGGCGTTACGCCGCATCGTCGTGTCGCGAGCGCGCGGCGCCAAGCGGGAGACTGCCGGGAATCGACTCCGGCGCCGCGCCGCTCGCCTTGGTCTTGGGCGCGACCGAAATCTTTAGCCCCAACGCATCCGCGACCTTGGCGATCGTCGCGAGCTCCGGATTGCCCTCGCCGCTCAGCGCCTTGTAAAGCGCCGGGCGCGCCATTCCGGTCTTCTTCGCGATCTCGCTCATGCCGCGCGCCCGAGCGATGTCCCCCAAAGCGCGCGCAATTTCGGCGGGAGAGCCGTCTTCGCAGACAAGGCGCAGATATTCCGCGACGCCTTCCTCGCTGTCGAGCAGCTCCGATACATCGAAGGGGTAGGTCTCCAGGCTCATCGGTCTTCGTCCTCGTCGTTGCTCCAGCTCCGCGCCAATTCTTTTGCTTTGGCGATGTCCTTCGCCTGCGTGCTCTTGTCGCCGCCGCAGAGAAGAAGCACGACGACCGCCCCGCGCCGCGTGAAATACACGCGGTAGCCTGGGCCGTAATCAATTCGCATCTCGCTCACGCCTTCCCCAATCGACTTGGCGTCGCCCGGATTGCCGTCCCGTAACCGCGCGATCCGCCGCGCGACCGCGGCCTTTGCGCGAGCATCGCGCAAGGTGATCATCCAATCCTCGAAAAGTGCTGTGCGCCGGATTATTAGCGTGGTGGATGTATCCTATAAGCGACAAAATTTCAAGACGATTTCTTCTTTTCCTGCCTTTCCCGCGTCGGCCTCCTCCCCATCGCCTCCGCCAAATACCGCCCGGTATGGCTACGCTTCGCCTTCGCGATCTCCGCCGGCGGCCCCGCCGCGACGATCTCGCCGCCGCCGTCGCCGCCTTCCGGACCTAAGTCGATCACCCAGTCCGCGGTCTTGATGACCTCGAGATTGTGCTCGATCACCACCACGCTGTTGCCCTGCTCGACGAGCTCGTGCAGCACCTCCAGCAGCTTCGCCACATCGTGGAAGTGCAGGCCCGTCGTCGGCTCGTCGAGAATGTAGAGCGTGCGCCCGGTCGAGCGGCGCGCGAGCTCCTTGGCGAGCTTCACGCGCTGCGCCTCGCCGCCCGAGAGCGTCGTCGCCTGCTGGCCGACGCTGATGTAGTCGAGCCCGACGCGCTTCAGCGTCTCCAACCTGTCGCGGATCGCCGGCGCGGCCTTGAAGAGCTGCGCCGCCTCTTCAACCGTCATCGCCAGCACGTCGGCGATCGACTTTTCCTTGAACTTCACCTCCAGCGTCTCGCGGTCATAGCGCTTGCCCTTGCAGACGTCGCAGGTCACATAGACGTCGGGCAGGAAGTGCATTTCGATCTTGATCACGCCGTCGCCCTGGCAGGCCTCGCAGCGCCCGCCCTTCACATTGAAGGAGAAGCGCCCGGGCTGATAGCCGCGCGCCTTCGCTTCCGGCAGCCCTGCAAACCACTCGCGGATCGGCGTGAAGGCGCCCGTGTAGGTCGCCGGGTTGGAGCGCGGCGTGCGTCCGATCGGCGACTGATCAATGTCGATGATCTTGTCGATGTGCTCCAGCCCCTCGAGCCGTTCGAAGGGCGCCGGATGCTCATGCGCGCTGGCGAGCCGCTTGGCCACGGCCTTGTACAGCGTCTCGATGACGAGCGTCGACTTGCCGCCGCCCGAGACGCCGGTGATGCAGGTGAAGAGGCCGAGCGGAATCTGCGCGTCTATGTTCTTCAAATTATTGCCGCGCGCGCCAAACAGCTTGAGCCAGCGCCCCGCCGTCGGCTTGCGCAGCCTGTGCTTCATGATCACCTGACGCGCGCCAGTCAGATATTGACCGGTCAGCGACTTCGGGTTCGCCATGATCTCGGCGGGCGTCCCTTGCGCGACGATCTCGCCGCCGTGAATGCCGGCGCCGGGGCCGACGTCGACGACGTAATCGGCCGCGAGGATCGCGTCCTCGTCATGCTCGACGACGATGACGCTGTTGCCGAGATCGCGCAGCCGCCGCAGCGTGTCGAGCAGGCGGTCGTTGTCGCGCTGGTGCAGGCCGATCGAAGGCTCGTCGAGCACATACAGCACGCCGGTCAGTCCTGAGCCGATCTGCGAGGCGAGGCGGATGCGCTGGCTCTCGCCGCCCGACATCGTGCCGGAGCTGCGCGAGAGCGTGAGGTAGTCGAGCCCCACGTCGATCAAGAACTTCAGCCGATCGCGGATCTCCTTCAGGATGCGATAGGCGATCTCGTTGCGCTTCTTGTCGAGTTCGCCGGGCAGAGCCGCGAACCAATCCGCAGCCGCGCGCACCGAGAGCTCGGAGATCTCGCCGATGTGCCTGCCCGCGATCTTCACGGCGAGCGCCTCCGGCTTCAGCCGATAGCCGGCGCAGGCGACGCAGGGCGTCGCGGACATGTAGCGCCCGATCTCCTCGCGCGACCAGTCGCTCTCGGTCTCGAGATAGCGCCGCTCGAGATTGGGGATGACGCCTTCGAACGGCCGCTTCACGTCATAGGCGCGGTAGCCGTCGTCGTAGGAGAAGCGAACCTCCTCTTCGGAGCCATAGAGGATCACGCGCTGCGCCTTGGCGGGGAGGTCGCAGAAGGGCGTGTCGAGCTTGAACTTGTAATGGCGCCCGAGCGCGTCGAGCGTCTGCTGGTAATAGGGCGAGCTCGACTTGGCCCAGGGGGCGATCGCGCCGCGCCGCAGCGAGAGCTGCGGGTTCGGCACGACGAGATCGGCGTCGATCTTTTGCTCATGGCCGATGCCGCCGCACTTCGGGCAGGCGCCGAAGGGATTGTTGAAAGAGAAGAGCCGCGGCTCGATCTCGGGGATCGTGAAGCCGGAGACGGGACACGCGAATTTGGAGGAGAAGATGATGTGGCGGCCATAGTGGGTGGAGACATTCGCGGGCGCGGCAGTCGGCAGATCGGCAGTCGGCAGTCGTTCTCCAGACTGCCGACTGCCGGCTGCCGACTGCCCGCCTTCAGCGAACTCGATGACGGCGAGCCCGCCAGACAACTCCAGCGCGTTCTCGAAGCTGTCGGCGAGGCGCGAGGCCATGTCGGGGCGCACGACCAGCCGGTCGACGACGATGTCGATATCGTGCTTGAGCTTCTTATCGAGCGTCGGCGCCTCGGCGATCTCGTGAAACGCGCCGTCGATCTTCACGCGCTGGAAGCCCCGGCGCGCGTAGTCGGCGATCTCCTTCCTGTATTCGCCCTTGCGCCCACGCACGACGGGCGCGAGCAGGTAGAGACGCGCCCCCTGCGGCAGCGCGAGGACGCGGTCGACCATCTGCGAGACGGTTTGGCTCTCGATCGGCAGACCCGTCACCGGCGAGTAGGGAACGCCGACGCGCGCCCAGAGCAGGCGCATGTAGTCGTGGATCTCCGTCACCGTGCCGACCGTCGAGCGTGGGTTTTTCGACGTGGTTTTCTGCTCGATCGAGATCGCCGGCGAGAGCCCGTCGATCTGGTCGACGTCGGGCTTCTGCATCATCTCCAGGAACTGGCGCGCATAGGCCGAGAGCGACTCGACATAGCGCCGCTGTCCTTCCGCATAGATCGTGTCGAAGGCGAGCGAGGACTTGCCGGAGCCGGAAAGGCCCGTGAAGACGACGAGCTTGTCCCGAGGGATCGTGAGGTCGACGTTCTTGAGATTGTGCTCGCGCGCGCCGCGGATCGTAATGAGCTTTGAGTCGGCGATGGACGCGCGGACGGCGACCGGAAAAGCGTCCGTCGCAGGAGATTTTTTCGTGCTCGCCATGGCTTGAAGCTGGACCTCGCGAGATTGCAACGCGCATGATACGCGCCGAGCCCCTGAATGACATGTCGCGTCGCCACAATCCACAGACCCTACCTCGCGCGCTGGTCAACGCGGATCACATTAAACAATGCGGATCGCCTTGACGCAATCGCCGGCCCCTGTTACCTAAGTTGGAATTGAGCTTGAAAAGCGGTCAAAGAGGAATGCGATCGTGAAAAGCGCGCACCGAGAATCCGTCTCGAAAACCGCAGAATCCTCGGGGGCGTCCCGTCCGGCGAGGGGAAAGGTTCCGCTTAGCAGGTCGCGCAGTAAAATAGAGCGCGCTCCGTTGCTTGATTGGTACCCATCGGAAAGGGTCAAGAGAGATTTAGGAACCATATGCCGGCAAGTGAGTCAAGAACATCAGGAAATTATGTTTCTCGGTTCATCCAAGGCGCCGCTCCTAACGCTGATCGACGAGAAATCCGTTGAGGAAATGCCGGACGAAATATCCATTTCCGTCGACAAGGCAAAAGCCGACTGGTCGGCGGTCACTTCCGCTGCCTTGTTTTTTGGTCACGTATTCGTGATTTTCGTATCGAAAACACCGCTTGCGGTTTTGCGTCGTCATAATGAAAATCGGCATGGGGCGATCCTAAGATACTCCAGGGAGGACAAAATGGGGAGGCGCGGCGATCATGACTTGAGCGAAGTAGGCGCCCTTAAAGCTAGGTGTGAGCGGCTCCTGGCTAAAAACAAGGAGCTCGTCGAAGAAAATAGGAGGCTTCGAAAACGGACCAGATCTGACAAAAAAGAAATTGATTATCTTGAAGAATTTCGTGAACTGGAAGAAGAAAAACATCAACAAGAAATCGAAAAATACAAGAATCGTAGAGAGGCCGATCTGAATGCTCGCCTGAAAGCAGAATCGCATCTCAGAGAACTTGAGCAACCCTTGCGTTGGTCCGAAGCAGCATCGGATAAAGAGGCCGAATACCGAATTGAGAAGCTAATTAATGCAGTTGAGCGGCACAAGAAACATAACGAAGAACTCAGAAAAGATAACGAACAACTAAGAAAAGAGAGAGAAGAACTCAGTGCGAAGTTGCTCCAGCGGCCGCGCGCGGGCTTCCGCATCAAGGAGCCTACGCCGGAAGAGCGCGCGCTGCGCATGGAGGCGCTCTCGAAGCGTGCTCCCGTAGCGCACGACAATATCACTGCCGACGCGCGAGAGGATCGATGAGCGCCCTCACAATCGACACGCTGGCCGTATCACAAGTGTTGCGCAAGCGCGGTTTCACCGAGGATCAGGCGGCGGGTGTGGTCGAGGCGTTCCGGGAGATCGACGCCTCACAACTATCCACTAAGGCCGATATGCGCGAGGTCGAGTCTCGCCTCAAGGAGGTTAAGACGGAGCTCGAGGTCAGGATCGATAGAGTAAAAACGGAGCTTGACGCGAAGATCGAAACGTCTTCAGCCAATCTCAAGGTCGAAATCCTGCGATGGCTTGTTGTCACACAAGTCGCCTTGGCCGGATTCATCTTCGCTGCTATCAAGTTCGTGAAGTGAGGATGACCTCCCCCGGCTAATTTCAGCGTTTAGTAGCCGGGCTGCATGCTACAACGGGTCAACGGGTCGCGGTGACAGTGCACTTAGTCGCCCGTGAAGAACCACCGATCACGCGGCGATGGGTCCATTCCGTGAGCGGCTGACGCTTGCGCATGCAGCCAGGAAGAAGGCGCAAAGAAGCGCCAGCCACGCCAGCAGACGTCTGAGGTTGTAGCCGGCGGCGGCCAGCACGGCGTTGATGGCGTCTCCCTGGGCATGGGCGAGGAAGTTGCGGCTCATGCGGTGGTCGCTCTTTGAGATGGCCGATGACCGGCTCTACCGCCGAGCGCCGTC
>DATHCI010000036.1:0-7982 GCA_035319645.1 Methylocystis sp.
AGGGTCCACGCGACGCGGCCCCTGAGCAGCAGCGCGCCCGACAGGAACAGCAGGGTCGCGGTCGCCGCGCCGATGGGCGAGAGGACGAAGACGTCCGGGAGAGAAGCCGGCGCGCGCCACAAGACTTGTGCGGGATTGCGAAGAAAAGCGAAGAGCGCGACCGCCGAGAAGTCGCCGAGCGCATAAAGCGCCTGCGCGCGGCGGTCTCGCGGCTCGGCGTCGAGCAGCCGGAGCGCCGCGGCGCCCAGGAAACCGGCGAAGAGGGGATTGGCGCCGCCCGCCGCGATGACAGCCGCGGCGACAATGATGGCCCCGAGCGCCGCGCGCTCGATGTTTCTGGCGAGGTTCCCGACAACGTTCAAGCTCGACATCTCGCTCCCTTGGCGTCCGCCGCCCCGACGGTTTCCCTCCTTGCCCAAGGCGGAGCGAAAAGTCGAGCCTGGGACCTTCGAGGTGGCGCGCGCCCCTTCGCAGCGCGCGCGAAAGCGTCTATGATAAACAAAATGTGAATGTGGGGGCCTAGGCGCGTGAGCGAGATCGACGATAGCGGGCGCGACTGGTCCGCGACGGAGCGGTCAAGAGCCGGTCTCGGCGCTTCGCGACGGGAGTCCGGCCCAGCCGCCGACGGGCCGGTTCCGCCAAGCCTTTCAAGCATCGCCGGACAACGCGGTCTGGATCGGCGCGTCACGACCCTGTCGACGGCGATCCGCCGCGCGCGGCTCGAGAACGCCGAGCGCGCGAGCGGCGTCGAGGATCTGCGCGGCGCCGAGATCGCAAGGCTCGATATCCTGCGCGAGCAGCTCGATCCGATTCTCGAGCAGCTGCCAAAGGACTGCGATCTGTTCGACGTGGCGATCCAGCCCTCGGAGCGCCCGCGGCTGTTCATCGACGCCATCGGCTTCGTCGAGCTCGCGGACGACCGGCGCTCCTATCGCTTCGTGCAGGACACCCGCCACGGTCGCATCGAGATCTGCAACAATCCCAGGACCGAGGCGCTCGTCGAGGCGATCACCGCCTATATCGCGCACCGGCTGGTCGAGCGCGAGAAGGCGCTCGCGTCCGATTATGCGAGCGGCGTCGGCGCGGCTCAGGCGGCGCGCGCCGCGGCGGCGCGACAAGCGCAGATGGCGATGTCGCCCAAGCGCTCGCTGCGACGTCGGGCGACGGACGCCTATCTGTTTTTGGTCGAGGTCTGCTTCGCCAGCCTGACCTTTGCGCTGCTTTTCCTGCTCATCGTCTGGATCGTCAGGCGGATCGGCGGCGAGTGACGGCGTAGCGCGTCACGAGCCTGATTTTAGGCGAATAGGCCGGTTTCCCGAAATTTGCCGTCGGCGGCGCCAGCTCGGCAACCTCAAGGCGAACCGCGGCAAGGCGGCGCCGAGCACAGGGTCGGAAGCTCGGCGCCGCCCCATCGCCCGATACGCATGGCGACTGTTGCCGGCAGCGCCAAAGTGTCTGCATTCTACGGAGTTGTCAGCCCGGCAGATTCGACAGCGGACGGAGGCGTCGGCGACATCCGCCCGCCCGCATTATTCACCCCAAGCGTAGCGGCTCGGCCTCAGCCGCGCTCGACGACGGCAAAAAGGGTCGCCCCTACGGACGACCCTGTAGTTCAACCCGATCCAGCTCAGGTCCTCACTCCGCCGCGGGCAGCTGCGGGGCCTCGGCCTTGGCCTCGGCGGCCTCCGCGCGCTGGGTGATGATGAGGTCGTCGCGGCTCGTCGCGATCTGGCGGAACTTCGCCATCGCCGCGCCCGTTCCGGCCGGGATCAGCCGCCCGACGATGACGTTCTCCTTGAGGCCGACGAGCGGGTCGATCTTGCCGTTAACCGCCGCTTCCGTCAGCACGCGCGTCGTCTCCTGGAAGGAGGCCGCCGAGAAGAAGGACCGCGTCTGCAGCGAGGCCTTGGTGATGCCGAGCAGCACCGGCGTCCCCGTCGCGGGCTTCTTCCCCTCCTCGAGGCACTTGGCGTTCGCCTCCTCGAGATCGGTCTGGTCGACCTGCTCGCCGTCGAGGAAGGGCGTGTCGCCGGCGTCGACGATGTCGACCTTCTGCAGCATCTGGCGGACGATGACCTCGATGTGCTTGTCGTTGATGTTCACGCCTTGCAGGCGATAGACCTCCTGGATCTCGTTGACGAGATAGGCGGCGAGCTCCTCGACTCCCTTGATCGCCAAAATGTCATGCGGGGCGGGATTGCCGTCAACGATATAGTCGCCCTTCTCGACGACGTCGCCGTCCTGCAAGTGGATGTGCTTGCCCTTCGGGATCAGATATTCGACGGGCTCGGCTCCTTCCTCATGCGGGATGATGTTGAGGCGCTGCTTGTTCTTGTAGTCGCGCCCGAACTGCACCGTGCCCGAGATCTCGGCGATGATCGCGTGGTCCTTCGGACGGCGCGCCTCGAAAAGCTCGGCGACGCGCGGCAGACCGCCGGTGATGTCGCGCGTCTTGGCGCTTTCGAGCGAAATGCGCGCGATGATGTCGCCCGCCTGGATCTTCTGGCCCGGCTCGACGGCGATGATCGAGTCCACCGGCAGCGGATAGCGGGCGTCGCCGCCGCGCGCCAGCTTGGCGATCTTGCCGTCCGCGCCCTTGATCACGATCGAAGGCTTCAGCCCGACCGAGCGCATGTTGAGGCGCCAATCCATGACCATGCGCTTGGTGATGCCCGTCGACTCGTCCGTCGTCTCGGCCATCGACTGGCCTTCGACGAGATCATCGAAGCCGACGACGCCGTCGACCTCCGAAAGGATCGGACGCGTATAGGGATCCCATTCGGCGATGCGGTCGCCGCGCTTGATCTTGTCGCCTTCATCGATCTTGAGCCGCGCGCCATATTGGACGCGGTTGACCGCGCGCTCCTGGCCGTCCGGCCCCTGGATGACCACCGCGACGTTTCGCGCCATGACCATGAGGTCGCCGTCCGAGTTGCGCGCGACGTGGCGGTTGCGGATGTGCACCAGGCCGTCGAAATTCGACTCGATGAAGGACTGGTCGGCGAGCTGCGCCGCGCCGCCGATGTGGAAGGTCCGCATCGTGAGCTGGGTCCCCGGCTCGCCGATCGACTGCGCCGCGATGACGCCCACCGCTTCGCCCATGTTGACCGGCACGCCACGCGCGAGGTCGCGACCGTAGCAGGCGGCGCAAACGCCGTTCTTGGCCTCGCAGGTCAGGACCGAGCGGATCTTGACCTCCTGTATGCCGGCCTGCGTGATCGGATCCAGGTGCCACTCCTGGATCATCTCGCCTGCGCGCACGATGACTGAGCCGTCCGGCGCGGTGAGGTCCTCCGCGGCCGTTCGTCCAAGGATGCGCGTGGCGAGCGACGCGACGACCTGGCCGGCGTCGATGATCGCGCGCATGCGGATGCCGCCCGTGGAGCCGCAGTCCTTCATCGCGATGATGGAGTCCTGCGCCACGTCGACGAGGCGACGCGTGAGATAGCCCGAGTTCGCGGTCTTGAGCGCCGTGTCGGCGAGGCCCTTGCGGGCGCCGTGCGTCGAGTTGAAATATTCGAGAACCGTCAGCCCTTCCTTGAAGTTGGAGATGATCGGGCTCTCGATGATCTCGCCCGACGGCTTGGCCATGAGGCCGCGCATCGCCGCGAGCTGGCGCATCTGCGCGGGCGAACCGCGCGCGCCGGAGTGCGACATCATGTAGATCGAGTTGATCGGCAGGTCGCGGCCCTTCTCGTCCTTGCGCACGGCGGAGATGCGGCTCATCATCTCCTCGGCGAGCTTCTCCGAGCACTTCGACCAGGCGTCGACGACCTTGTTGTATTTCTCGCCCTGCGTGATGAGGCCGTCGTTGTACTGCTGCTCATACTCCTTCGCCGCGGCGCGCGTCTCCTCGACGATGCGCGTCTTCGTCTCCGGCACGACCATGTCGTCCTTGCCGAAGGAGATGCCCGCCTTGAACGCCTCGCGGAAGCCGAGCGCCATGATGCGGTCGCAGAAGATCACCGTCTCCTTCTGACCGCAGTTGCGGTAGACGGTGTCGATCATGTTGGAGATTTCCTTCTTCGTCATCAGCTTGTTGGCGACGTCGAAGGGAATCTTGACATGCTCCGGCAGCACCTGGCCGAGGATCAGGCGGCCGGGCGTCGTCTCGAAGATCTTCGAGACGCGCTTGCGGCTTTCGTCAAAGGTCCAGGCCCGGCCTTTGATCTTGGTGTGCAGCGTGATCGCCTTGCTCGCCAGCGCGTGCTCGAGCTCGCCGAAATTGGCGAAGGCCATACCCTGTCCCGGCTCGCCGTCGCGCATCAGCGACAAGTAGTAGAGGCCGAGCACGATGTCCTGGCTCGGCACGATGATCGGCTGACCATTGGCGGGGTGCAGGATGTTGTTCGTCGACATCATGAGCACGCGCGCCTCGAGCTGCGCCTCGAGCGACAGCGGCACATGCACGGCCATCTGGTCGCCGTCGAAGTCGGCGTTGAAGGCTGCGCAGACGAGCGGATGCAGCTGGATCGCCTTGCCCTCGATCAGCACCGGCTCGAAGGCCTGAATGCCTAAGCGATGCAGCGTCGGGGCGCGGTTCAGCAGCACCGGGTGCTCGCGGATCACCTCGTCGAGGATGTCCCAAACCTCGGGCTTCTCTTTCTCGACGAGCTTCTTCGCCTGCTTCACCGTCGCCGAGTAGCCCTTGGCGTCGAGGCGCGAATAGATGAACGGCTTGAAGAGCTCGAGCGCCATCTTCTTCGGCAAGCCGCATTGATGCAGCTTGAGCTCGGGGCCGACCACGATGACCGAGCGCCCGGAATAGTCGACGCGCTTGCCGAGCAGGTTCTGGCGGAACCGGCCCTGCTTGCCCTTGAGCATGTCGGCGAGCGACTTCAGCGGGCGCTTGTTGGCGCCGGTGATGACGCGGCCGCGGCGGCCGTTGTCGAACAGCGCGTCGACCGCCTCCTGAAGCATGCGCTTCTCGTTGCGGATGATGATGTCCGGCGCGCGCAGCTCGATCAGCCGCTTCAGGCGATTGTTGCGGTTGATGACGCGGCGGTAGAGGTCGTTCAGGTCAGAGGTCGCGAAGCGCCCGCCGTCGAGCGGCACGAGCGGACGCAGGTCCGGCGGGATGACCGGGACTTCCTTCAGGATCATCCATTCCGGGCGATTGCCCGACTGAATGAAGGCCTCGATGATCTTCAGGCGCTTGGCGAGCTTCTTCGGCTTCAGCTCCGTCGTCGCCTCGGCGATCTCCTGGCGCAGGCTGGCCGCGATCGCTTCGAGATCCATGGATTCGAGCAGCTTTCGGATCGCTTCGGCGCCGATCATCGCCGTGAAGTGGTCCTGGCCGTATTCGTCCTGTGCGCGCAGATACTCGTCCTCGGACAGGAGCTGGCGGTCCTTGAGCGGCGTCAGCCCCGCGTCGATGACGATGTAGGACTCGAAATAGAGGATGCGCTCGAGGTCCTTGAGCGTCATGTCGAGCAGGAGGCCGATGCGCGAGGGCAGCGACTTGAGGAACCAGATGTGCGCGACGGGGGCGGCCAGCGAGATGTGGCCCATGCGGTCGCGCCGCACGCGTGCGAGCGTGACCTCGACGCCGCACTTCTCGCAGATGACGCCCTTGTATTTCATGCGCTTGTACTTGCCGCACAAGCACTCGTAATCCTTGATCGGTCCGAAGATGCGCGCGCAGAAGAGGCCGTCGCGCTCCGGCTTGAACGTGCGGTAGTTGATCGTCTCAGGCTTCTTGATCTCGCCGTAGGACCAGGAGAGGATCTTTTCCGGGCTCGCGATCGAGATCTGAATGTGGTCGAACGCCTGCGCCGGCGCGACCGGATTGAAGAGATTCATGACCTCTTGCTGATTCATGGACTTCTCCTCTTGCGACCGCTGGCTCGAGGGGCCTTGCGCACGCCTCCGCGGTCATTCTTGTCTCTGGCGCCGGCTCGGGCCGTGCGGATCTCGCGCGGCCCGACTCGTCACTCCGCAGCTTCGACGGCGGGCGGGCTCTCTTCCGCGTCGGCCGCCGTCGTGCAAAGCTCGACATTGAGCGCGAGCGACCGCATCTCCTTGATGAGCACGTTGAAGCTCTCGGGAATGCCGGACTCGATGTTGTCGTCGCCGCGCACGATCGACTCGTAGACCTTGGTGCGGCCGGCGACGTCGTCGGATTTCACCGTCAACATCTCCTGCAGCGTATAGGCCGCGCCATAGGCTTCGAGCGCCCAGACCTCCATCTCGCCGAAGCGCTGGCCGCCGAACTGCGCCTTGCCGCCGAGCGGCTGCTGCGTGACCAGCGAATAGGGGCCGATCGAGCGCGCGTGGATCTTGTCGTCGACGAGATGGTGCAGCTTGAGCATGTAGATGTAGCCGACCGTGACCTTGCGGTCGAACGGCTCGCCGGTGCGCCCGTCATAGAGCGTGACCTGGCCCGACGGATCGCGCCCGGCGCGCTTCAGCATCTCGACGATATCCTTCTCGCGCGCGCCGTCGAACACCGGCGTCGCAATCGGCACGCCGCGGCGGAGGTTCTCGCCGACCTCGTGCAGCGTCGCATCATCGAGCGCGGCGATCTCCTTGCCGTCGCGATCGTAGATTTCAGAGAGCTTCGCGCGCAGAGGCGCCGCGTCCCGGTTGCGCAGATAGGCGTCGACGGCGACGCCGACCTCCCTGCCGAGTCCGGCGCAGGCCCAGCCGAGATGCGTCTCGAGGATCTGGCCGACGTTCATGCGGCTCGGCACGCCGAGCGGGTTCAGCACGATGTCGACCGGGGTGCCGTCCTCGAGGAACGGCATGTCCTCCTGCGGGACGATGCGCGAGACGACGCCCTTATTGCCGTGGCGGCCCGCCATTTTGTCGCCCGGCTGGATTTTGCGCTTCACGGCGACGAAGACCTTCACCATCTTCATCACGCCGGGCGGCAGCTCGTCGCCGCGCTGCAGCTTTTCGACCTTGTCGAGGAACCGGCTCTCCAGGAGCTTTTTCGCCTCGTCGTACTGCTTGCGAACGGCCTCGATCGAGGTCATCAGCTGGTCGTCGTCGACGACGAAGGTCCACCACTGCGAGCGCGGATATTCGTCGAGAATCGCCTGCGTCAGCGTCTGGTCCTTCTTGAAGGACCGGGGGCCGGCGACGGCGGTCTTGCCGATCAGCGTCTGCGAGAGCCGGGCGTAGGTGTTGCGGTCGAGGATCGTGAGCTCGTCGTCGCGGTCCTTGGCGAGGCGCTCGATCTCCGCGCGCTCGATGGCGAGCGCGCGCTCGTCCTTGTCCACGCCGCGGCGGGAGAAGACCCGCACCTCGACGACCGTCCCCTGCACGCCCGGCGGGACCCGGAGCGAGGTGTCGCGTACGTCGGACGCCTTCTCGCCGAAGATGGCGCGGAGCAGCTTCTCCTCGGGCGTCATCGGCGACTCGCCCTTGGGCGTCACCTTGCCCACCAGGATGTCGCCCGGCTTCACGTCGGCACCGATGTAGACGATGCCGGCCTCATCGAGGTTCTTGAGCGCCTCCTCGCCGACGTTCGGGATGTCGCGCGTGATGTCCTCTTGGCCGAGCTTGGTGTCGCGCGCCATCACCTCGAACTCCTCGATGTGGATCGAGGTGAAGATGTCGTCGCGCACGATGCGCTCGGAGATGAGGATCGAATCCTCGAAGTTGTAGCCGTGCCACGGCATGAAGGCGACGAGCACGTTGTGGCCGAGCGCGAGCTCGCCCAAGTCGGTCGAGGGCCCGTCGGCGATGATGTCGCCCCGCTCGACGCGGTCGCCCACCTTCACCAGCGGCCGCTGGGTGATGCAGGTGTTCTGGTTCGAGCGCTGAAACTTCAACAGATTGTAGATGTCGACGCCGGAGGCCGCGGCCGAGGTCTCCTCGGTCGCGCGGATCACGATGCGGGTGGCGTCGACCTGGTCGACGCTGCCCGAGCGGCGGGCGATGATCGTCACGCCGGAGTCGCGCGCGACGGTCTCCTCCATGCCGGTGCCGATCAGCGGCGCCTCGGTGCGGATCAGCGGCACCGCCTGGCGCTGCAT
>DATHCI010000037.1:0-13708 GCA_035319645.1 Methylocystis sp.
CTTCGGCGATCACGCGTGACGTGCTCGATCAGTTGCTCGCGACCTGCGGGCGGGGGAGGGCCCTCGATCTGCGCGATCGCGCGCTGCTGTTGCTCGCTTTCGGATCTGGCGGGCGCCGCCGCTCGGAAATAGCAAAGCTCAAAGTCGACGATCTCGAAGAGCGCGAGCCGGTCGCCGCCGATGCTTCGGCGCCGAATGGCGAGAAGCTTCCCGTCATCGCGATCAGGTTGCGGCGCACGAAGACCGCGTCGGCCGACGCCGGCGAGAGCGTGCTCGTCGTCGGCCGGCCGGTCGAAGCGCTCCGCGCCTGGCTCGCCTTCTCAAAGATCGACGCCGGTTCGGTGTTTCGACCAATCGACAAATGGGGGAACATCGGCGCCGCCGCGCTCGATCCGCAGAGCGTCAACGCGATGATCAAGAGCCGCTGCGCCATCGCCGGACTCGACCCGGGGGAATTCTCGGCGCATGGACTTCGTTCTGGCTATCTCACCGAAGCCGCGCGCGTTGGCGTGGCGTTGCCCGAGGCCATGCAGCAGTCGCGGCATCGCTCCGTCCAGCGGGCGGCGCGGTATTACAACGAAGGCGAAATTGCGCGAGGGCGGGTGGCGCGCTTTGCGTAAGAGTTTTTCCAACAAATAGCTGTCGAAGCTGCGGCGCCATCCGATGTAAGCGATTGACAATCGAACGAAAAAGCCAGCCGGACAGGGGCGAGAAAAAAGTGGGCGCGCCTGGATGGTGGACTGAGCGTTGACAGGACGGCTCATTCGGCGACCAGGCGACTCCCGTCACGTCGGCGGATGCGTGAACTTTTGGACTTGCGTTTTTTCAACACGCCGCGCCTTTCGACGCGCCCGCGCGCGTGCTTTGGCAGTTGGAGGTCTTTCGTCGCTCCTCGAGCGAGCGCTGGCGGGCGAGAAAGGACTCCGACTGCATGAAGAACATCGAGAAGGCCGCCATGCCGATGTCGGTCATCGAGTAGACGACGTCTGCGCCCTTCCGCTGGTCCGGAAAGGCGCCGCATACGTCGCGCAGGCCGCGAATCAGATCGTCGAGAAGCAGCACAGCAAGGGTGAATCAGAAAACCGTCAACCGCGAGAGCGACTTTTTTTGAGCTCGGCCTTAGCCATTCAGGACTGCTGGCGGTTTTCGGAGCTACGGACAGGCGGAGCCACGGCGTCGTCAACGCCGCTTGCCCGCGGCGCTTCGAGGGCTATGATCTCATCGGCCCCTCTCGAAGAGGACGAGAAATGGCGCTTTCGCTGCAGGCGGACACCGTGACGGCCGCTGTTCTGATCATCGGCGACGAGATCCTTTCTGGCCGCACGCAGGACCAGAACGGCAACTACATCGCCCGCTATCTCGCCGCGGTCGGGATCGAGCTGCTCGAGATCCGCGTCGTTCCGGACATCGAAGACGAGATCGTCGCCGCGGTCGACGCATTGCGCCATCGCTATACGTATGTGTTCACGACTGGCGGCATCGGCTCGACCCATGACGACATCACGGCTGACGCCATGGGCCGCGCCCTCGGCGTCGAGGTGCTGGAGGATCCGCGGGCGATCGCGATGTTGCTTGAGCGCCTCCGCCCGGATCAGCTGAACGACGCGCGCCGGCGCATGGCGCGGATCCCGAAGGGCGCAGAGCTCATCGAGAACAGCGTCTCCAAGGCTCCGGGCTTCATGATCGGGAACGTCATCGTCATGGCCGGCATTCCGATGGTCATGCAAGCGATGCTCGACGCCGTGGCGCCGCGTCTCAAATGCGGCGCCCGCGTGCTGGTCGAGACTGTCGCCGCCGGCGCCATCCCCGAAGGCCGCTATTCCGAAGGTCTCGCCGCCATCGCGGCCGCTGAGCCCGAGGTCAGCATCGGCTCCTATCCACAGTTTTCGAGCGAAGGCGTGCGCAACGAGATCGTGCTGCGCGCCAGGGATGCGGCGCGCCTCGCCGCCGCCGCCCATTCCGTGCGGGGACTGCTCGCGGAGCTCTCGAGCGACCGCGCCCTGGGATAGCTCCTGATCTTGCAAAGAAGGGCGTTTCGGCCCAATGAGTCCGCCATGACCATGGACGTCGTGAACCTTAGGGGCTTTTACGACTCGCCGCTCGGCGACGTGGCGCAGCGCATCGTCGGGCGCGTGCTGCGCGCCCGCTGGGAGCGTCAGCTCAAGGGTCTTCGGCTGCTCGGCCTCGGCTATCCCACACCCTATCTCGCGGACTACGCGAGTGAAGCCGAACGAACGCTCGCTTTCATGCCGGCGCCGCAAGGCGTCGTCCACTGGCCGGTGAACGGCAAGTCGGACACGGCGCTCGTCGACGCGACCATGATGCCGCTTCCCGATTCCAGCATGGACCGCATCCTCATCGTTCACGCGCTGGAAACCAGCGAGCATCCGCACGACCTGCTGGAAGAGGTCTGGCGGATCCTCGCGCCGGGAGGGCGCGTCGTCATCGTGGCGCCCAGCCGCACCGGCCTTTGGGCCAGGCTCGACACGACGCCCTTCGGCAACGGTCGCCCTTATTCGCGCGGCCAGCTGCACGAACTGCTGCAGCAGGCGCTGTTCCTGCCGATCTTTTGGGGCGAAGCGCTCTACGTGCCGCCCTTCGCGCGCCCCTCGCTCTTGCGCTCAGCCCCGGCCTTCGAGCGCATCGCCGGGCGCTTTTCCCTGCCGGGCGGCGGCGTGCACGTCGTCGAGGCGACGAAGCAGCTCTATCGCCCGGTGAGCCTGCGCCGCACTGTGCGCCGCGTCGCGGTGGAGCTCGACGCCGCGCTGGAGCCGGTCGGGGCGCGGATCGGATGACGCAGGACAGATGGCGGATGACGAAATGAGTCGGACTCCCTATAAACCGGTCCTCTGTCCTCCGTCCTCTGTCCTCCGATGCTGACCTATGCGAAGGCGGGCGTCGATATCGACGCCGGCAACCGTCTTGTGGATCTTATCCGCCCCGCCGTTCGCGCGACGCGGCGACCCGGCGCCGACGGCGAGATCGGCGGGTTCGGCGGCGTCTTCGACCTCAAGGCCGCGGGTTTCGCGGACCCGCTGCTCATCGGCGCGAACGACGGCGTGGGCACCAAGGTCAAGATCGCGATCGAGTCGGGGCGGCACGGGACGATTGGCGTCGACCTGGTCGCCATGTGCGTCAACGACATTGTCGTCCAAGGCGCCGAGCCGCTGTTCTTCCTGGACTATTATGCAACCGGCAGGCTCGAGCCCGAAGCGGCGGCCGCCGTCGTCAAGGGGATTGCGGACGGCTGCTTGCTCGCGGGCTGCGCCTTGCTCGGCGGCGAGACCGCTGAGATGCCGGGCCTCTATGCCGAGGGGGACTATGACCTCGCGGGCTTCGCCGTCGGCGCCGTGGAGCGGGCGCGGCTGCTGCCGAAGCCCGTCGCCGAGGGCGACATCCTGCTCGGCGTGCCATCTTCGGGCGTGCATTCCAACGGATTTTCGCTCGTTCGCCGCATCGTAGCCGAGACCGGTCTGGGGTGGGACGCGCCGGCGCCCTTCGCGCCAAACCTCGACCTCTCCGGGGCGCTGCTCGAGCCGACCCGGATCTACGTCAAGCCACTGCTCGCGGCCGTGAAGGCCTGCGACAAAATTCTGGCGCTGGCGCATATCACCGGCGGCGGCATCCCGGACAACGTTCCGCGCGTCCTGCCCGAGGGACTCGCGGCGGAGATCGATCTCGCGGCGATAAGCGTTCCGCCGGTGTTCGGCTGGCTCGCCCGCGCCGGCGGCGTGGCGCAAAGCGAAATGCTGCGCGCTTTCAATTGCGGGGTCGGCATGGTCGTCGCAGTGGCGCGCGGCGGCGCGGACGAGGCCGAGGCGGTTTTGCGAGCCGTGGGCGAGGCGCCGATCCGCCTTGGCGAGGTCGTCGCCGCCAAGGGCGGGGAGCGGGTGTCATTTCGCGGGACGCTGGCGCTGTGAGGCGACTGCGCACCGCCGTGCTGATCTCGGGGCGCGGCTCCAACATGGAGGCGCTGATCGAGGCGGCGCGATCCCCTGATTACCCGGCGGAGATCGCGCTGGTCCTCTCCAACCGGCCGGAGGCGCCGGGTCTGACGCTCGCCAAAGCGCGCGGCGTTCCGACTGCCGCCGTCGACCACAAGATTTATGCGGGGCGCGAGGAGTTCGAGCGCGCCATGCAGATCGTGCTCGAGGCGCATGCGATCGAATTCATCTGCCTCGCGGGCTTCATGCGGCTGTTGACGCCCTGGTTCATCGGCCGATGGGCGGGACGAATGCTCAACGTTCACCCCTCGCTGCTGCCCGCCTATCGCGGACTCGACACTCATGCGCGCGCGCTCGCAGATGGCGTGAAGATCCATGGCTGCACGGTGCACTTCGTGGTCCCGCAGATCGACGAAGGACCGATCGTGGCGCAGTCCGCCGTCGCAGTGCTCGACGACGACACGACGGAGACGCTCGCGGCGCGCGTGCTCGAGCAGGAGCACCAACTCTTTCCGGCGGCCCTCGCGCGAGTGGCGGCTGGCGCCGTGCGGGTGGAAGGCAACCGCGTTCTCTCCGCAGCCGGCGGAGCCGCGACGCTCAGATGGTCGCAACGCGCCGGCGCGCCGCCGACCTGAGCCGTCGAAGGGCTCATTCGCCCAAAGGCAACTCGTCCGCGACAGGCGCGTTCTCGCTCTCGGAGGCCTCGCCGGATTGAGGGCGCGCCCTTCGGCGACGGCGGCCGAATCCGACGCCGGCGTCGTGCTCTTCAGAAGCGGCTGGCGCGTCGGTCGCCGGCGCCTGCGCCTCGACCGGGCCGGGCGCGGGCCTCGGCGCTGGGGGCGCCGTTATGAACGCCGGCAATCCGACGGGAAGAAGGGCGTCGGGCGCGACGGACGCCTGCTCGTTCATCGTCGGGAGCCCTTCGCGACGCGGCTGAAAGCGAGGTCGCTCGCGGTCGCGGTTGCGATTGAAGCCGAAGCCGCGTCCGCCCTCGCCGCCGCCCCCCTCGGCAGCTCCCTCGCCGCGGTCCACGATGCTGCGCTCCTGCATACGCTCTCGGAACGGCGGGCGCGGCGGCCGCGCCTGGCGCTCGTGCCTTGGCGCGTCGTGGCGCGGCGGCTCGGGATAGGCCGGACGCTCTTCGAATGGTTGCGGCAGAGACGGCTGCGGCGCGAAATGAGGCTGCTGCGGCTGCACGGGCGCGAAGGGCGTCGGCTGCGCCTGCTGGTAAACCGGAGCCGGAAGTCGCTCGGAGAGCGGCGCGAATCTGTCGGGGACGCCCGCGAAATCGTCTTCGTCCTCCTCGTCGATCTCCTGCTCGAAAGACTGGCGGCCGTAGCCGCTCGACTGTTGTTGCTGCGCAGCGGAGATCAGCCGGAAATAGTGTTCGGCGTGCTGCAGGAGATTTTCGGCCAGCACGATGTCGCCCGAGGATTGCGCGTCGCGCGCGAGCTGGAGGTATTTTTCGGCGACATGCTGCGCCGTGCCGCGAATCTTCACATCGGGACCGTTTGACTCGAAGGAGCGGGTGAGGGGATTAGGCCCCTTGCGCCCGTTGCGTCCACGCAAGCGTTTGTTTTGTCCTGGTCTCATCGACTTTCCCCAAAAGCTTCGAAGCAGTTCGGCCTCAAGCTCTGTTCGGCTTGCCCTTTTTCTTCGGCGGGCAGGCGCGCGTCAAAAGCGTTCGCGACGTCGGTTCGCTAGGCGCTTCTCAGCGGCCGCTGCTCGTGCGTCGGACAGAGCGCCAACGGGCTTCGAGGTCAGAACCAGTGCGACCGTGGCGAAAACGTCAGCGATCCTCAGGCGATTGGACGACGACTGGCGCAGCGGCGCGTCGCAACGCACGATTCCCATCGAATCTGCAATGGACGATCGCTCATGCTGAGCAAGCTCGACGCAGCCGGTCGGCTAGGCGCTTCATTCCGCCCCACCTGCCTCGCCCTTCCGCCCTTTGATGAAATGTAGACATCTCGGGCCACGGCAATCGCGTCTTTCACCTAACTCATATACAGGACCCCAAGCCATCCGCCAAGACCTCCGGCTGCGAACGGCTAAAATTCTACATCCGGCGCAAATCCCAACGCCCTGACGTGGCCTCCGACGTCGCGCTCACGATCCGCTGCGCGAAGCCCGTGTTGGAGGATCAGCCTGGTCACATCATCCGCCTGACCGGCGCCCGCCTCCAGCACAGCCACGCCATTCGAACTCAATATGTGCGGCAAAATTGCGGCAATTGCGCGATAGGCCGAGAGACCGCCGGGACCGCCGTCGAGAGCAAGATGCGGGTCGTGCCGGGCGACCTCCGGCGGGAGCGTCTCAAGAGCCTGCGAATCGACATAGGGCGGATTCGACGCCACGAGATCGAACCGCGTCGCGAGCGAATCCGCCCAGCATCCGCACACCACCGCCGCGCGCTGGGCGAGGCCGCAACGCTGCAGGTTACGGCGCGTCGCGACGCAAGCATCGAGCGAGAGATCCACCGCCGTCGCCCGGGCCGCCGGCAGCTCGCTCAGCAGCGCGCAGACGATCGCTCCCGATCCCGACCCGAGGTCGAGGATTGCAAGCGGCTCATGGCGTCGACGTCGCAACATGCGCAACGCCAGCGCGACGATCGTCTCGGTGTCGGCGCGCGGATCGAGCACGCCTTCCGCGACTTCGAGATCGAGCGTCCAAAAGCCGCGCCGCCCCAGGATGCGCGACACGGGCTCATGAGCCAGCCGGCGCGCGGCGAATTCGGTCAGCTTCCGGGCTCCCGCCGCGCCGAGGCCTGCGTGCGGCCGCAGCGCGAGCTCCGTCCGCGTTAGTCCCCCGGCGCCGCAGACGAGCGCCCGAGCCTCGATTTCCGCCTCGGGGACGCCGCGCTCGCAAAGCGCGCCGCGCAGCCTCAGCAAGGCGCCCTCGAGCGTCTGCTCGGGCGAGAAGACCAGGCTCACGCCGCCGCGCCGGATGGGGCGAGGCGCGCCGTGAAGCGCTTGGCGAAGGCCGCCGGGTCGATTGGCGGCTCGCCGTCGGCGATGCGCGCGAGATCAAGCAGCAGGAAATAAGCGTCGCGCGTCTTGTCGTCCTGCGCCGCGCCGAACAGCGCCGCGACGGCGGCGTGGCGTGGGTTGATCTCGAGAACCGGCTTGCCGAGCCCTCCGGACTGGCCATGCTCCGCGAGCAGCCGCTGGAGCCTGCGGTCGAGACCGAATTCGGGGGCGATCAGGCAGACGGCGCTCTCGCGCAGCCGCGTCGAGACGCGCACGTCCTCCACGTGATCCTTGAGCGCCTCCTTCATGGCCGCGACGAGCGCGGCGGCCTCCGCCCCGTGCTCGTCGTCGGCCGGCCGCTCCTTGCCTTCGAGCGGCGGCACGAGGCTGATGTCTGCCGCACCCTGCGTCACCGACTTGAAGGGCTTGCCCTCGAAGCCCACGCAGCTCGTGACCCAGAAGGCGTCGACGGCGTCGTCGAGCAAAAGCACCTCGACGCCGCGCGCAGCAAACTCCTCGATATGGGGGCTCTGCGCCAAACGATTGCGGTCGTCGCCGACGGAGTAGAAGATCGCCGTCTGGTTCTCGCGCAAATCGGCGACATAGTCCGCGAGCGTGCGTTTCTTTTCGGGCGCCTTGGTCGAGGCGAAGCGCGCGATCTTGAAGATCTCGTCTCGGCGCTGCGGGTCCTCGTGCAGGCCCTCCTTGATCACCGCGCCGAAGTGATCCCACACCGTGGCGAATTTCTCGGGGTCGTCCTGCGCGAGCTTGGTCAGCTCCTGCATGACGCGCGTCGTCACCGCCTTGCCGATTTGCGCGATGATCGGGCTCTGCTGCGCCATCTCGCGCGAGACGTTCAGCGGAATGTCGGCGCTGTCCACGACGAGGCGCACGAAGCGCAGCCAGGCCGGCAGCAGCTCGATCTCCTTGGCGATCAGGACGCGCCGGACGTAGAGCTTGCTTTTGCTCTTGCGCACGGGGTCGAAGAGATCGAACGGGCGCGCGCCCGGAATGAAGGCGAGCACGGTGAACTCGGTGCGCCCCTCGGCGCGCCAGTGCAGCGTCAGCGCCGGCTCGTCGAACTGGCCGGCGAGCTGGCGATAGAAATCGGTGTATTCCTCGGTTTTGATCTCGGACTTGGGCTTCGCCCAGATCGCCTGGCCGTCGGCGACCCGGCGCGGCTCCTCGCCTGGCGCGCCGATAACCTCGACGGGGATGGCGATCGCGCCGGAATGCTCCTTCAAGGCCCGCTCGACCCGCCAGGAGTCGAGGAACTCGTCACTCTCGGCGTTGAGATGCAGCGCGACGCGCGTCCCGACGGGCGGAGCGCCCTCGAGCGGGACGGCGGAGATCTCGTAGGTTCCCTGGCCGTCGGAGGTCCAGAGCCAGGCTTCGTCGGCTCCGGCGCGGCGCGTCGTGACCTCGACGCGGTCGGCGACCATGAAAGCGGAATAGAAGCCGACGCCGAACTGACCGATAAGGCTCTCGCCGATGCCGGCGCGCTTGTCCTGCTCGATGCTCTCGAGAAACGCGCGCGTGCCCGAGCTCGCGATGGTCCCCAGCGCCGAGACGAGCTCGTCCCGGCTCATGCCGACGCCATTGTCCGCGACGGTCAGCAGGCGCTTGTCCTTGTCGAGCGAGATGGTCACGAGGGGGGGGCCCGCTTGAGCCGCCAGCGCTTCGTTCGAGAGCGATTCATAGCGCAGCTTCTCGCAGGCGTCGGCCGCGTTCGAGACGAGCTCGCGCAGGAACACGTCGCGCTCGGAATAGACTGAATGCGCCATCAGCTGCAGCAGCCGGGCGACGTCGGCGGTGAAGCCGTGGCTGCTCGCCGGAGCTTTCTGTTCTTGCGTTGCGGAGGCTGCTTCGTCGGTCACGTTTTTGGCTCCAAAAGATCTGGCCGCTTCAAATCGGGACCGCGCCGCGCGGCGCGATAGCCCGTTCGGCGGTGATATTGGCGATCAACAGCGGGGATGCAAGGCGCCGAGCGCCCCAAACGACAGAACGAGCCGGCGCGGGTTTATCCGCACCGGCCCGTCCATGCCACGAACGCGCGGGAGCTCACACGGCGTGCTTTTCCGGGGGGCTGGGGGGCTGACGAACACCGGACCAAGCACGCCGACCGCTCGCGGCAATGACCCTATATTTAGATGGACGGCCAACGTCGCAAGTGGCTGGATCGCATTGCAATCATGAAATCTTGGAAAGGTTTCCGCAACCAGGACTCGACAGACGCCATGCGACCTGCTCACGGGAAAGCGCCCGAGGCTCCGCAGAACGGCGCCGCGGGCGCTCCTTGTCAGGCTTCAGTTGTTGCGATCGCCGAACAATCGCAGCAGAGCCAGGAACATGTTGATGAAGTCGAGGTAGAGGCTGAGCGCGCCGAAGACGCTTTTCTTCTGCGCGAGCTCATAGCCGTCCGACTCCAGATACTGGTCCTTGATCGCCTGCGTATCCCAGGCCGTCAGGCCGGAGAAAATGAGCACGCTGATCACCGAGAGCGCGAGCTGAAGCGCGGAGCTCTGCAGGAACAGATTGACGAGCCCGGCGATGATGAGGCCCACGAGGCCCATGATCAGGAACGAGCCGAAGGCCGACAGCTCGCGCCGGGTCGTATAGCCATAAAGGCTCAGGCCCCCGAAAGCGGCCGCTGTGATGAAGAACACGCGGGCGATCGATCCGTGCGTGTAGACGACGAGAATGCTCGTCAGCGACAGCCCGATGAGGCCGGCGAAGACCAGGAACAGCGTGCGCGCCGTCGACGCGGACACGCGGTCAGCGCGCGCGCCCAGAAAGAATACGAAGCCGAGGGGAGCGAGGGCGATCACCCAACGCAACGGGCTCACCAGAATCAGCTGGCCGAAGGACGTGAGCTCGAGGCCCATCGGCGTGCGGGTCACCGCTGCGAGATAGGCGCCGTAAGCGACCAGGCCTGTCACGCCGAGCCCGAGCGTCATGTAATTATAGACGCCGAGCATATAGTCGCGCAGCCCCTGGTCGACAGCCCCCGTCCTCGCCCGGGCGGCCGGCGCGCCATAGGCTCTGTTGCGGTCGTAGTAGGACATCTGAACCTCTCGTGAACGCTTGGATCCGGCCCGCCGGTGGGGGCCGGCCTGGCGACAATATGGCTCTTGCCGCGCACAGAGACAAGACCGCGAGAACTTGACAATTTCTTAAGGAAACCGCAGGCCGGCCCGGGAGCCTCGCGCTGCGCCGACGGGGGATCTCATTTTTTTATACAGTCCATCCCAAAGTCAGCGGATGAATAATGGGCGACCGCGGCGCAGACGCCCGACGCCGCGCCCAACACCTGCGCAATGCGTCATGAGCTGAACACGTAAAACAGGGAATGCGCATCTGTCTAAGAAGAATATTTTCTTAAGGCTGCGCTGTTGACGTCCGATGGACTGCCAACAATTCCCATCTATTCAAAGAAATATGCGGGAGACCGCACCAGAGAACAATCTCCCCCTCTGTCCAGATCCCGGGCCACATCCCCGGATGGCGCAAGCCTCTTGCCGGCGCTCCAGAATGAGCTAACATCCGATTCCAAAGCCACGACCCGACGGCGACCGCCACTGCGGCGACGGCGCTACGCTGCGGTTTCGCGTCGCCCTCTTCCGGGCGACTGCTGAAGGAGAGAACCGATGCGAGTAGAGGAACGAATCCCTCGCGCCTCCTCCATCCGCGCGATGGAGACGCTCAGCCGCCTTGTGGAGACATTTGCGTCCGTTCGTCTAACCTTGTCGATAGGGCTAATCGTCGCAGCTTTTCTCGCATTTCAAGGGCCGGCATTCGCGCATGGGCGCCTCGGCGCCGCCGAGGGGCGCTGCCGCCTGTTCATCGGCCCCGACATCATGAATTTCACCGGCTACAACCCCGACTCGTCGAAAAACGAGTTCTGTGAGGACATTCCGGCCGCCGGCCACATGATCATGGTGCTCGACGACGTGCAGCCCGAGCTTCGCGACATGAAAGTCGAGCTGCGCATCGTGCGCGACGTGGGCGGCGAGGAGAGGGAGAACGAGAATCTCGGCGCGGTGACCGTCGCCTATCGTGAACCGAAGCTCTATCCGACCGGGACGATCAACTTCGAACATTATTTCGCCGAGCCGGGGTACTTCGTCGGCATCGTGACGGTCACCGGCAGCCACGGCGAACGTTGGGTTTCGCGCTTCCCATTTTCCGTCGGACTGAGCTTCGAGCGGACGCTGCCGGTCTATACCGTGCTCGTCCTCGGCGTCCTCGGCGCGTTCTGGGCCTATCTGAGGCACCGACCGGTGGCCAAGTCGCCGTCGCTGCCTCCGCTCGCGCCGCAGGGACCGGCGCCGACGCCGGCGGAATGATTTAGCCGCAAGGCCCCGCGGGGCGGCGCTAGTCGCCGCCGCGGCGCCCTGCCGATAGCTCGTCGGCGAAGCGCGCGATCGTCTTGGAATAGACTCGCGCCTGATTCCATTCGAGCAAAGCGGCGAAGTTCGGCTCACCCTCGTCCCAGCCCTCGCCCCGCCGCCAGCCGTTGGCGGCGAGAAAATTGGCGGTCGAGGCGAGCGCGTCGGCCGTGTCCCGAATGAGGTCGCTCCTGCCGTCGCCGTTGAAGTCGACGGCGTATTTGAGATAAGAGGACGGCATGAACTGGGTCTGGCCGATTTCGCCGGCCCAGGCTCCGCGCATCTCTTCCGGCGTCATCTCGCGGCGTTCGACGATGCGCAAAGCGTCCAAGAGTTCGGCGCGAAACTTCTCCGAGCGCCGGCAATCATAGGCGAGAGTCGCGAGCGCGCTGAAGGTGCGGAAATTGCCGTTGTCGGCGCCAAAGCTCGTTTCCAGTCCCCAAATCGCGACGATGACCGCGCCCGGCACGCCGTAGCGCTGTTCGATCGCATGGAAGAGCGCCGCGTGGCGCTGCAGAAGCGCGCGAGCGCGGGCGATGCGCCCCGCTGTGAGCAGGCGACGCGAAAACTTCTCGAAGCTCAGGTGAAACACGCCTTGCCCGCGGTCGTGTCGGATCACCGAGCGGTCGTAGGTCAGCCCGCCGAGCGCGCGATCGATGACGGCGCGCGAGACCCCCGCGCGCAAGGCCTCCTCTTTGTATGAGGCGAGCCAGGGCGCGAAGCCCTCCGGACCGTGGCCGCAGGCGGCGGGCCGGGCGGGGCCCGAGCCGAGCAGCAGGGCTGCGGCGGCGACGCCGCACGCAAGCCGCAGACGATGAATCGAAGTCACGCGCCCCCTCCCGATCTTGCGCCGACCGCCTATTGCTGCAAGCGCGCGAGCGCCGCCTTGAGTTTCGCCGCCAGCGCCAGCGCCTCCTCGCGGCGCTCGCGATGCTCCTCGATAATCTCTTCCTCCGCCTTGGCGAGAAAGCCCGGATTGGCCAGCTTGGCGTCGAGCTTCTTGACCTCGGCCTCGTTCTTCTCGACTTCCTTTTGCAGCCGTTTCGCCTCGGCCGCGAGATCGATGACGCCTTCGAGCGGGATCGCGGCGAGCGCGCCGCGCACGAGCAGCTGCGCGCTGCTCTTCGGCGCCCTGTCGGCGAAAGCGAGCGTCGACAGCCTGGCGAGCTTCCTGAGCGTCTCCTCGTTGCGCGCCACGCGTTCTGCGACCGCGGGCTCGACGCCGACGAAGACGAGCGGCAGCTCGGCGCTCTGGAGGTTCATCTCGGCGCGCAGCGAGCGAATGTCGGAGACGAGCTCGACGATCCAGCCGATCTCCGCCTCGGCCTCGGCGTCCTCGAGCCCCTCGAGCTGCGGCCAGGGAGCGAGCGCCAGCAGCGTCTCTCCCGCCGGACGCGGCGCCCCTTCGGCGCCCTTGATCGCCCAGAGCTCTTCCGTGATGAAGGGCATGAAGGGATGCAGGAGCGCATAGACCCGGTCGAGCACGAAGGCGGCGCAGGCGCGCGTCTCGTCCTTCGCCGCGCCGTCCTCGCCTTGCAGCAGGGGCTTGGCGAGCTCCAGATACCAGTCGCAGAAGACGTTCCAGACGAAGCGATAGGCCGCGCCCGCCGCGTCGTTGAAGCGATAGGCGTCGATCGCCCCGCTCACCTCGCGCGCGACGCGCGCGGTTTCCGTCACGATCCAGCGGTTGAGCGTGATCCTGTTGGCGGCGGGATCATAGTTCGCGACGCGCGCGCAGCCGTTGATCTCGGCGAAGCGCGAGGCGTTCCAGAGCTTCGTCGCGAAATTGCGATAGCCTTCGACGCGCGCCGGCGAGAGTTTTATGTCGCGCCCTTGCGCCGCCATCGCCGCGAGCGTGAACCGCAGCGCGTCCGCGCCATAGTGGTCGATCACGCCGAGCGGATCGATGACGTTGCCCTTGGACTTCGACATCTTCGCGCCCTTCTCGTCGCGGACGAGCGCGTGGATGTAGACGTCGCGAAAAGGGACCTCGTGCTGGAAGTGGAGGCCCATCATCATCATGCGGGCGACCCAGAAGAAGATGATGTCGAAGCCCGTGACGAGCACGTCGGTCGGGTAGTAGCGTTTCAGCTCCGGCGTCTCGTCCGGCCAGCCGAGCGTCGAGAAGGGCCAGAGCGCCGAGGAGAACCAGGTGTCGAGCACGTCTTCGTCGCGGGTCAGCGTAACGTCGCGCCCGTGCTTCGTGCGCGCCGCCAAATGCGCGGCGTCCTCGCTCTCTTCGACGAAGACGTTTCCGTCCTCGTCATACCAGGCCGGGATGCGATGGCCCCACCAGAGCTGCCGCGACACGCACCAGGGCTGGATGTTCTCGAGCCAGTCGAAATAGGTCTTCTCCCAGTTCTTCGGCACAAAGACCGTCTTGCCCTCGCGCACCGCTTTGAGCGCC
>DATHCI010000038.1:0-2121 GCA_035319645.1 Methylocystis sp.
TGCAGCCGCAGGAATTTTCGAAACCCGCGAGGCTGCGGATCTCGACGGCGTAATCGCCGCCGCTGGCGGAGCGGACGCGAAAGTCGCCGTAGAAGCCCTGATCGGCGCGGGCGGCCACGACCTCGCCGATCTCGGTCTGGCCCCGCCAGCGCCGCAGTTCGATCTCGTCGGCGTCGCTCGTCGCCCAGCCCTGCGCCGGCGCGCGCTGCAGCACTTTTGCGGCCTTGGACTTGCGTCCCTTGCTCGAAGCTGCGCGCTTCGCGGCGGCTTTCTTCGCCATATCCGAAGATCTCCTTCCGGCGCGGACGAATCGGCGCCGCGCTCTGACGCAGCATCAGTGTTGAGGCTGTTCCATGTCGTCGGACAATGGGCTCCCGCGCGCCATGCACAGATTTCGCGCAAGGGGTTCGGCGCGCCGGCGCTTTGAGAGGTCGAGCGCCTCCGGTAGGATGGTCCGCATAAGAGGGGAGGCGCCCCATGCGTTCGCCCAACATAAGCGCGGCCCTGCTCGCGGGCCTCGTCACCTTGCTCGCGTCGAATGTCGGCCTGGCGGGCGGCTATTGTCCCAACGCCGCGCATCGGGCGCCGGCCGCTCCGCCGGCGGGGATTGTCCCGGATGTTTTGAAAACCCTCGGCCTCGGTCCGGACGCCTCGCAAGAGGGGCTCTACGTGCGTTGCGCCGGCGCGAAGCTGCTGGCTTGCTCAGTCGGCGCCAATTTGAACTGCTTCAAGGCCGACGTGCGCCGGAAGTCGCCCGGCGCGACCGCCTGGTGTCGCGAGCACCCGGGCGACGCCGACATTCCGATGGCGGCGACGGGGCACGACACGATCTATTCCTGGTCCTGCAAGGGCTCACGCGCCGTCGCCGGGGCCTCTGCGCTGCACGTCGACGCGCAAGGCTATGTCGTCGAGAACTGGACCGAAGTGCGCTGACGCCTCAAAGGAGTTCCTGCAGATGCGGGAATACCGCGGGTTTGCCGGAAGCGTCGATCGTCACGAGGACGATCTTCAGCCCGACGAGCAGCGTCGCGCCGCGCCAGAACTCTTGTCGCAGCGTGAAAGAGGACGAGCCGATGGTCTCGAGCGTCGTGCGCGCCTCGATGAGATCGTCTAACCGGGCCGAAGCGCGAAAGTCGATCTCTATGTGGCGCACGACGAAGAGCATTCCGAATTCGTCGGCGATGCGCTTCGGCGTCCATCCCGAGACGCGCATGGCCTCGACCCGGGCGCGCTCGGCGAATTTGAGGTAATTCGCGTGATAGACGATGCCGCCTGCATCCGTGTCTTCGTAATAGACGCGGAAGGAGATATGGTGTGGTTCTGGCGCCGTCATGGACCTTCCGTCCGGATCCGCGGGTGGGTCGTTGCAAACCAGGGTCGTTTGGTCGCTTCGTTCGTCAGAAAGCCCACCTGCGTCCTCCCGTCCGCTTGACGAGTCCCATTCCTACGCGCCAATAGACGCGCGAGGCGCGGCGCGCAAATCCCGTTCGGAGACACCGCAACATGAATATCCACGAATACCAGGCCAAAGCCATATTGCGCGAATTCGGGGCTCCCGTCGCCGCCGGCGTCCCCGTGCTGAAGGCGGAAGAAGCCGCCGCAGCCGCCAAAGAGCTCCCTGGCCCGGTCTATGTGGTGAAGGCGCAGATCCACGCCGGCGGGCGCGGCAAGGGCCATTTCAAGGAGGCCGCCGCCGGCGACAAGGGCGGCGTGCGCATCGCGAAGTCGATCGAAGAAGCCGAGACCTTCGCGAAGCAGATGCTTGGCCATACGCTCGTCACCGCGCAGACGGGCGAAGCCGGCAAGCAGGTCAACCGGCTCTATATCGAAGACGGCGCCGCGATCGAGAAGGAGTTCTATCTCTCGATCCTGATCGACCGCGCCACATCGCGCGTTTCCTTCGTCGTCTCGACCGAAGGCGGCATGGACATCGAGAAGGTCGCTCATGACACGCCGGAGAAGATCGTGACCTTTTCCGTCGATCCGGCGACGGGGATCATGCCGCACCACGGCCGCCGCGTCGCGCAGGCGCTGGGACTTTCGGGCGATCTCGTCAAGCAGGCCGGCAAGCTGACCGAGCAGCTCTATACGGCCTTCGTCGCCAAGGACATGGAGCTTTTG